>VGSD01000452.1 GCA_016875155.1 Deltaproteobacteria bacterium
CTTGCAGACAAATTCTTCCTGCCCGCGTTTGAGGCGGGCTTCCTGGGTGGGGCAACTGGGAACGGTGATGATAATTTCATCTTCTTTCTCTTCAATCTGATACCCCACCAGAATCGTCCAGGTGAAGTATTTCAGGGCCGTTACAAACCCTTTGAGCCCTTTCTCTTTAATATCAAATCGATTGCAAATATCTTTCGCAGCCATTCCTGCAACACGACCCCAGACCTGTTCATTGAGTCGTTCGGCTGTGGGTTGATCGAACTTCTCTGCTATGTTAATAAACCAGAACGCATCCATCACTCGATAATGCCAGAGCAGAAATTGGATGTAACTCCGGAGCTGTGCAGTATCCATCTTCTCAAAAACTCTTAAATCCATAGATCCTCCTTTATTCATGCTGTTCGGAGATTATCCACGAATTCTGATAAATAATTCTTCGTTCGTATTATTCGCTGTCATTCGTGCTATGTCTTTCTTCTGAAAAAAAAGGGGACAGGCTGCTTTTCCTTATCCTTTTCTGAACCATATTAGAAAAGGAGCCGATCCCCTTCTGGATACTATTTTCTTAATGCCTTCTGTTTTCTTCTGGTCTTTGCCCTTGGAACCTCTTTTTTTGTCTCTTCAGCTTTCTTTTCTTCAAGGAGCCTTTTCGCCTCGCGGCGGCCAAGTTTGCGAAGAGCTATCAGCAAACCTTTTTTCTCTTTTTTCGGTTTAAAAACACCGCTCTCCCATTGATAGACAGTCAGGGAACTGACTCCGGTGAGGCGTGCGAGGTCCCTCTGGGATAAACCCAGACGTTTGCGGAGACTTCGAATCAGTCTTGGAGAAAGACGCGATGCCTCCACTTCCTCCGGGGCCGCACTCAGAGGGAGTTCCTTCTCCCACTCTTTCTTCTGAAGCGCAATGAACCGTTCAAGACTCAACACAGTCTTTCGAAGCTGCGAGACATTACTCCTCAAAGACCTTATATCTCTCCTTAATGGAGTGGCCACCCTCCTCATCTCTTTCTTAGCCAGACGCACGATCTCAGACTTGATGATCGCCTCAACTTTTCCCATGAATATCTCCTCTTAACCCTTGATCTGCTTCTCCATCTTTTTCACCAACTCTTTTGCCTTCTGGATTCTTTTTCCCTGAAGGTTCAACCAGGCCCTGCTCTTCTTCACCTTTTTCCCAAGTGATGCGAGGTTTTCCTGAACCCTTTTCACAGAAGGCGTCCCCACAGAGAGATTTTGAGACAGGATCCTTTGCGGTCTCTGAATCTTTCTGAGATCCTGCTCCGTTACAGGTAGATCGATCTTCGTCTCTTTCAGGGCTCGTTTCAAACTCTGATAGGAGATTTCTTCCTTTCCTTCCCTTTCCGAATATTTAACCGCTTTTTCCATGACCACCTTTGCCTTTCTCAGCGGAAGTTCAAAGGAGGTCACCATCCACTCCATCAGGGAAGTGGCGCCAATAAATCCTGCTTCAGCCTGTTTCAACATTTGCGCCTTATCTACCTGAAGAAGCCGTATCACATCGGTCATCACCGGTAGTGCGGGTTTTGTCTCTTCTATCAGATCCATCACCCAGTACTTTGTCCACTGGGTGTCCCGGTTATATCCCACGAAAAGGCCCTTCCCCACAGAGAGAAGGCTCACCAGGATCCCGTGAGCAAACGCTGTCTTTGCCTTGATCACCTCCATGGAACAGGGATTTCGTTTCTGGGGCATGATCGAACTTCCGGTGCTATGCCGATCGCTCAGGCGAACCATATTAAATTCGCTGGTGGACAGAAGGATCAATGTCTGCGCCATTGTGGAAAGATGGTCCATCATCACCGCTATGGCGTATCCCAGTTCTGTCTCAGGCTCCCATCTCTGGGTGATCGGGTCAATGACACTCTCCGTGGGTTCATCAAACCCGAGAAGTTTTGAGGTCAATTTTCGATCGAGAGGAAAAGAGGTGCCATAACCAGCAGCTGCTCCCAATGGACTTTTATTGAATAAGGCAAACCAGTGGATCAATCGCTCAACATCCCGGCTGAGCGCTTCAGCAAATGAGATCAAGAGATGGCCAAATGTTGTGACCATTGCAGGTTGGTGATGGGTGTATCCTGGCATCACTGTGGAACGGTGCTCCTGGGCTCGTCTGTGAAGGGATTCAATCAATTCGATCAATCCCTCAACGTATCCCATCACCTGATCCCGGAGGTATAGTCGCATATCGAGGCCAATCTGATCGTTTCGGCTGCGGCCGGTATGGATCTTCCCTCCGGATTCCATCCCTGTCCGGTCGATGAGAAAACTCTCGATGTTCGAGTGAACATCCTCCTTGGAGGGATCCAATTTAAACATCCCTTTCTGGTAAAGGGATTCCAACTCTCTCAATCCCTTGAGGATCTTCTTTCCATCGCGTTTGGAGACAATTCCCTGTTGGCAGAGCATCAACAGGTGTGCACGATTCCCCCATAGATCGTATGGGATCAAACGCTCATCACAGGGAGGAATCCCTTTTACATCTCTTCCCGAAAGAAAATTAACGATCTCTTTCGTCGGAAGTTCATCAAACCGTCCACCCCAAAGTTTTTCGACCTTCATAATAGTTCTCCTGAGAATTTAAAGGGAACTTATCACAAGCAAGCAAATTAAACAAGGCAAAATAAATTTAAACCTATCCCTTCTTTCTTTTCTCCTCCGGGGATATATTATCGGTTCAAAAACGTTTAAAGATTGTGTATATTATAATTCGTGTTTCAAATTGGTCGGCAGCGAACCTGGTGAGGAAATGCAATGGGCAATGAGCACCTTCCACAGAGTGAATTGATCAAAATGGTTTTTGTCCGGCTTCTTATATTTATCCCTTTACTGCTCGTGATGTTCTTCCTGCCTGCTGGAACTTTTGCCTATTGGGAGGCATGGCTCTATTTAACCGTCCTCATTATTCCCATGGTTCTTTCCTTAATCTATTTGCTCAAAAACGATCCTGAACTGCTGGAACGAAGGATGAGGATGAGGGAAAAAGAAGCATCTCAAAAATTG
>VGSD01000453.1 GCA_016875155.1 Deltaproteobacteria bacterium
GGGACTATACGCTCACCTATGGCTTGGGCCCCGTCAATGTCATGGAGGTCAGAATCATAGAGAAGAAAGACCTGGGAAGCGAGGTCTTTCTTCCCCCTGTGGGTTACCAGCGCATCATCCCCGAAACTCCTAAAAAATAGTCTCACGAATGGCACGAATGACAGCGAATGATACGCTTGCGAGCAGAAGCGCTAAAGCGCGCAAGCGCGAATAGGTTTAATTTGTAGAATTCGTTTTCATTCGTTTAATTCGCAAGATCTTTAAAATTTCACGTCGATTTGGTTGAGTCTGGGATCAAGGCCTGCACTTATATCTGTATCCTCAATCACTCCGACCACGACCACCACCTTCACTGAGGTCAGCGTTCCGGGTGTGAGGTGTCCTCCAAGAGTGACCACCTGATTGTTCATCACTGTCGAAGCGGAGAAATGGGCATGGATCTCTGTTTGACCATCTTCCCGGGTTGCAATCCAACCGGTCAGGGAGACGATCTCCATGGGCTGCTCCAGTTCAAGGTAGAGGCGATGCTGTTTGTCGACCTTTAAATCAGGGGGCAATATTTTTAGATTCCTGAAGGTGGCCTTTTTCAAAGCTCCAACGCCGGAGAGAATGACCCCGGTTTGGATTCTCTCTTTTTTAACCAGCGCTTCGATCCCTTCTAAAAGATCGATATCCATGGCCAGTTTTCCCACCACTACACGGGCCATCCTGCCCTTTCCAATTCCCTCCAATAGATTAGGAGACTGTCCCATCGTTACCCCCTTTCAAATTCGATTAATTCAACGATCCTCATTGAATAGAGTTTTATTAAATAAAAAAGGATTTTCTGTCAATATACTTTCGAAGTAACCCCATGCTTCCTTTTCTCCTAGCGCCTGCCCAAAGGGGAGGTGTTTTCTAAAGTAGAATGTGTTAATATAATTTCATGGGAATCGTTAAATGTTCAGAAGCGACACCGACTGCCATTTCACAAGGAAGATCACGGTACCTTGCTCATCTCCCAAATCTCATGATGGTGGTCATAGACTTTGAAGATGGACCGGCTTCCAAGCCTGACCCACCCCATTCCCATCCCCATGAGCAGATTTCCTACGTGGTTTCTGGAGAGATCAATGTTGTTATCGAAAACGAAATTACCCGTTTGAAACCAGGAGATATCTTTACTGTTCCCCCCAATCTTCCCCACAGCATCCAGCTCCTTACCCCAAAGGCACGACTGATTGATGCCTTCACTCCAATCCGCGAAGAATTTTTAAAATAGGAATCGGCCTTTCTCTAATGGAATGAGTTTTTCTTGACAAGTGACTTTGGTTGAGATAGCATCTCAATCGAAAATACAAACTCATGAAAGGAGGAGCATATGAAAAAGGTTTTGGTTGTTTTTCTAGCAGTAGGGTTGGTTACTTCTTTTTTTGCAGGCGCCCCCACAGCCGTATTAGCGCAGAAGGTATTGAGGCTGGCAGAAACCCATCCGCAGGACTATCCGACGACGAAGGGCGACTATGAGTTCGCCAGGCTCGTCAAGGAGCGGAGCAATGGCAGAATCGTTGTCGAGGTCTACCATAGCAAACAACTTGGCGAAGAAAGGGCGGTCATCGAGCAGGTCCAGTTAGGAGCCATTGATATGACCCGAGTGAGCATCTCCGCGGTCTCTTCATTTGTTAGAGACCTCGATGCCTTTCAGCTGCCCTATCTCTATCGAGATGCAGCCCACATGTGGAAGGTATTGGATGGGCCCATTGGCCAGGAGATCTTAAAGAAACATGAGGCTTATAATTTTGTTGGAGTGGGGTGGTTTGAGAGCGGTTCCAGAAATTTCTATACCAAGAAGCAGGTTAAAACCGTGGGGGATTTGAAAGGGATGAAGATTCGAGTTCAGCAGGCACCTCTGATGGTCGGGATGGTGGAGGCTCTTGGCGCTGTGGCTACCCCTCTCCCCTTTGGTGAAGTCTATTCAGCTCTCCAGACAGGTGTGGTGGATGGAGCGGAGAACAACTGGCCAAGCTATCTTACAACCAGTCATTTCGAGGTAGCGAAGTACTTCATTGTTGATGAACACACAAGAGTCCCGGAGATTACGGTGGCAAGCAAAAAGGTCTTTGACAAGCTGCCCAAAGAGGATGTGGCCCTCATCCTGAAGGCGATGAAGGATGCTCAGCCATACCAGTTCAAGCTGTGGGTGGATTTTGAAAAGGTCGCTGAGAAAGCGGTCAAAGATAAGGGAAGTACCGTTACGATTGTTAGCCCGGCGGAGAAACAGAAATTTATGGATGCTATGAAACCCCTCTATGATAAGCAGCCTCCGGAGATCATGGCTGTGGTGAACAAGATCAGGGCCGTGAAGTAATAAGGAAAGAGATTTTTAGACAACAAAAAGGCAAGGGTTTGTAGCTCTTGCCTTTTTTGTTGGAAAGTATGTTTTCTTTCTGCTCTATACGGTTTGCGTAGTTATTTCCCGGGCATGAGCAGGTTAGGCAGGAACATGGTGATAGCAGGGATATAGGTGACAAGCATGAGGGTGATGAGCATCGAAATATAGAAGGGGATGCAACCTTTAGATGCTCTTTCTATTGAAATCTTGCCTATGGCGCTTCCAACATACAGGGCAGATCCGACCGGGGGGGTACAGAGTCCCATAGAAAGGTTCAAGAGAAGCATGATGCCGAAATGGGTCGGGTCCATTCCCATCTTTAAGACTAAAACAGGAAAGAGGATGGGTGTGCAGATGAGGATGAGTGGGGCCATGTCCATTATGCATCCCAGAATGAGAAGCATGATATTGATAAGCAATAGCAATAAGTAGTAGTTGTCGGTGATCGAGAGGAGAAACTCTGTCGCCAGCCTTGGGACCTGCAAACGGGAGAGCAGGTATCCGTAAGCGCTGGCAGCAGCAATCAGGCTCATGACAATGGCCAAGGTCTTCAAGGAAGCATAGAGAATCTTGATGAACCTGGTCAATGGCGCTTCTCTGTATACGAAGAAAGAGATGACAAAGGCATAGAGAACAGCAAAAGCGGCT
>VGSD01000454.1 GCA_016875155.1 Deltaproteobacteria bacterium
TTTGAAGCGGGGGAGAAAGTGATGGAGGGGAAAGTGAAAATGAGTCAGGGTGGGCTGTGTTAGTTTTAGGGAGAGGGGGTTAGGTTTTCGAGGCGGGTTTGGAAGCGGCGGAGGGGAACCTGGTGGAGCAAGTAGGAATTTTAAAACCCTATGCGCTTTGCTCTACGCGCTATCCGTCTTTGTCTCTTTGTCGGGTTCGTATTCGGGGAGGATCTCTTTCAGTTTTGATTTGATGCCCAGGGCATCTTGCTGGAGGGCCAGCTTAACAAGTTCTTCAATCTTCTGGTTGAGCCAACTTAGATTATTATTTCCTCCTTTCAGGACGAAGATCTTCTCATGGGATGAGGGAACAATTCCTTCTCCCTCTGTGATCAATTCTTCGTAAAGCTTCTCGCCTGGACGGAGACCAATAAATTTAATTTCAATATCCACATCGGGCTTAAACCCCGAACGCCGGATGAGGTCACGGGCCATATCAATGATTTTAACCGGGGTCCCCATGTCAAGGATGAAAATCTCTCCTCCCTCGCCCATAGCGCCTGCCTGGAGGATCAGTTTGCAGGCCTCTGGAACCGTCATAAAATACCTGGTGATTTCAGGATGAGTGACTGTCACAGGACCGAACCGTTCGATCTGCTTCTTAAATAGATGAATCACGCTGCCTTCACTTCCGATCACGTTTCCGAATCTGACCGATACAAACCTTGTCCCATTGGTTAAGGTTTTGTTTTGCGAGGCATAGCAGGAGGTGATCATCTCTGCCACTCTTTTCGTCGCACCCATGACGCTCACAGGCCGAACCGCTTTATCCGTAGAAATCATGACAAATCGTTCCACCCCTGATTGGTGGGAGGCCTCGACCATGTTTTTTGTCCCGATGATATTATTAAAAACGCCTTCCCATGGATTGAGCTCCACAATCGGAACATGCTTAAAGGCAGCGGCATGAAAAACAACTTGGGGTTTAACGGTCCCAAAGAACTTTTCGAGAAACCCCCTGTTATGGACATCTCCAAGCACGGGCGTTATTGACAATTTAGGAAATCTGTGGCGAAATTCCATCTCAATATGGAAGAGATTGTTCTCGGTCTTATCGAGGAGGATGAGGTTTTGGGGATTAAATGAAACAATTTGACGGCAGAGATCCGATCCGATCGACCCCCCTGCTCCTGAGACGAGGACGACTTTCTCCGTAAGGTAATGTCCGATGCTTTCGGTATTGATATCCACTGTATCCCGGCCCAAAAGGTCTTCAAAGGAAACTTCCCGGATTGTTTTAAAAGAGATCTTTCCGTCGATTAACTCTCCGATCCCCGGTGTTGTTCGACATTGGAGACCTGTTGCTTCGCAATGTTGAATAATTTTGCGCATCTGCGTAGCTGTGGCTGAAGGCATAGCGATTAGAATTTCATCCATCTCATCCTGGAAGGCCATTTTATGAATTTTGCCAACAGGCCCTAAAACAGACACCCCATGAATTCTCCTACCCTTCTTTCTCAGATCATCATCCAAGAAACCTACGACTTCATATTGAAGGCGTGGATTCTCCTGGATTTCTCGAACGATCTTTTCTGCCGCATTTCCCGCACCGATGATCAATAGTCTCTTATTTGACTTCGCCAATCTCCTTTCGGTGCGAAACTGGAATATCTGGCGTAAAGGATGGAACCCCTTATCCTGATCAGATAGAATAATCCTTACGATTGCCCTGATCCCGCCAATAAAGATGAAGGTCAGAATGGCATCGATGATAAAGACAGAGCGTGGAAATCCCTGAAAGCGATAGATGAAAAAAATTGCTAAGATGATGAAGGCTGAGGAAGTGGCCACAGCCTTTAGAATATTAAATAGATCGAAAAGGCTGGTGTACCGCCACATCCCCCGGTAGAGGTCTAAAATAAAAAAGATGAAAAGTTTGAAAGGAACGATGTAGGGGATCGTGGCCTTAAATTTCATCCACTCCTGATAAGGAATCTCTCCTTCAAACCGCAGGAGATAGGCCAGGAAATAAGCGGCCACGATGAGGCAGGCATCTGCAAACAGTATCAAATAGAAATTCTTGCTACGGATGATATTTCTCATCTCTGGTTTATTTTACTCCGGTGAAATAGGCTTCGCATTTTACAGGATAAATTTGTTTGTTTTATTGGGTTGAAGATGAAAGGTTGACTGAAAAATTCAGTCAGGAAGGTTAAACCTTTTTCCCTCAAAGAGCTTCTTGCTTGATTGGCTCAAAGACATGCTCTACTTTATATCTTGCAATCTTGTTCCTTTTAATATCTCCTTTATCTTTCACCGGCATGTCCTTATCAATAAAATCAAGCTCAGCACCATCAGGTATAGTGTCCATAATTTCAGGATGATCTATCAGATGCCTCAGAAAATCAAATGTTAGCCCTATGTTTCTCTCTACATACTCTTTCTTTGTCATTTTCTCAGTCCTTTCTTGAATTTTTCTTTATACCAATCCCATCTGTCCTTTATATCCTGTTCTGCGTATGTCAGCGCGTCATTAAGGTTCTGAATAGGAATTGGCTGTTTTGTCTTTTCTCCTTTCGGATTTATTATATCACGATGAAAAAAACCATGTGAACAGTCATATCATTACAACGGGAACGTTAGCTCGGTCGAACTCTAATATGACAGACGGCGAAATCAATGGAAACAAATTGTGTAGATGAACGACGTCTGGCTTATTCTCCGTAAGGAGACTCTTCATACAGGCCCGTGCTTTGTAACTGTAAATACCGCTAAAAAATGCTCTAATCTTTCCAAGACACATCTTTTCAATCTCTGTGCTGCTCCGTGTGAAAAGAATGACCCTATGATTTCTTCTCTGTTTTTCCACTTACGAAGTGGAAAACCTCACCTGTAGCTGACCCCATTAACCGTGTCCTTTCGGTAAGCTTGCGTGAGGGGGAGCCGGGCCTCATAGGGACTGACGGAGAATAGGTCTCGATCAGTCCCTGATGTGGTTAGGCTGGATTCGTGATTGCCTGCTGGTAATTCCAGGGGA
>VGSD01000455.1 GCA_016875155.1 Deltaproteobacteria bacterium
CTCCACCAGAAAATCCAAATCCCTCTCAGATAATCTAAAACTTTTAAGTTTTTTCTGGGACATCTTTTGCTTCACCCCGTTAGAGATCGAAAAAATAAGCCAAGAATATTTGAAATTTCCCCTCATCCCCGCCTGCCAAAGAACTTGTTCGGCGGGCAGGCATCCCCTCTCCCCTTGGGCTGACCCTGGCACACACTTGACACAGGGGGTGGAAGATGTTATACGGGGTGCATGGATGTTTGCGGTCAACATTTTCCCCGTTCCATTCTGGATCGGATTCAAGAGACTGTCCAAACAGAACCCTTTATCTCGCGGATGGAACTGTCGCGGCGGGTTTGCAACTGGCTGAATTGGCGGTCTCCCAATGGGCGACTGCAAGAGATGAGTTGCCGGAAGGCCTTGGCCAAACTGAATAAGCGTGGCGTTCTGAATCTCCCGCGGCAAGAGAAAACCTATGGCTTTGAGCGAACTGCGGTCAATCCGATTGAGTTCAATATTCCTGAACTCTGTTGCGCTTTGCGCGACCTGGGCGAAGTGAGTGTTTATCCTGTTAGCAGCCGATATTCGAGGGAATCCAAGATATGGTTTGCTCTTCTTGATGGATACCACTATCTTGGAAGCGGGCCGTTGTGTGGCGCCCAGATCCGATATGTGGTGAAGAGTTCGGCCCATGGATATCTTGGGGCCTTGGCCTTCAGTTCCGCATCGTGGGCGCTGAAGGACCGAGACCAGTATATTGGATGGAACGAGGCGGCTCGCAGAGCAAACCTGCACCGTTTGGTCTCGAACGACCGTTTTTTGATCCTGCCGACGGTGAAAGTGAAACATCTTGCCTCCCATGTCTTGTCTTTGGCCCTTTCCCGTTTGGCCCAAGACTGGGAGCAACGCTACCACATTCGTCCTATGCTGGTGGAGACCTTTGTCGATCCGACCCGGTTCACCGGGGCCTGCTATAAGGCGTCCAACTGGACTAACGTTGGGGACAGCGCTGGCCGTCGAGATGGTATCGCTAAGAATATTTTTCTGTATCCTCTTGATCCGAGGTGGCGTGAAGTGCTTTGTGCCGAACCGCCGATTCGACTGGCAGAGAGGCCTCCTCCGGAGGCCCCGGAGCATTGGGCCGAGGAAGAATTTGGTACAGTGCGTTTGTATGATAACCGGCTGAAGGAAAGACTTTACACGATCGCTCAGGACTTTTACAATAATCCCCAAGCCAGCATTCCGGAAGCCTGTGGCTCGAAAGCCGCAGCGATGGGAGCTTACCGATTTTTTCAAAACCCCAAAGTAACCATGGACGTAGTGCTTACCGCTCATACCGAAGCAACCCTTGAACGGATTAAAAAACACCGGGTGGTGCTCGTGCCGCAAGATACCACGACACTCAATTATAGCACGCATCCGATGACGGAAGGACTGGGGCCAGTTAATAATACGGGGGATCATGCCATCGGATTGCTGCTTCATGACACCTTGGCCTTCACAGAAGGGGGCACTCCCCTGGGCATCTTGGATGCTCAGTGCTGGGCTCGGGACCCGCAAGAGAAGGGGAAAAGGTATCGGCGCAAGGAATTGCCCATTGAGCAAAAAGAGAGCATGAAATGGCTGCGGAGCTTTCGGAAAGCCGCTCAAGTTCAGAAGCTGTGTCCTGAGACGATGCTGGTCGTGATAGGGGATCGGGAGTCGGATATATACGAGCTGTTTCTGGAGGCTAGCAAAGAGGCCGACGGTCCCAAGCTTCTGGTCCGGGCGGAGAAGACGCGCAACCGGAAAGTAGATCAGGAGTTCCTGTGGGATTTGATGGTGAAACAGGAGGTGGCGGGTTGCCTTAAAATTCATGTGCCTCACAGAGGTTCGGGCAAAGCCCGCGATGTCTGGGTGGATGTCCGTTTTGCAGAAGTGGCCTTGAATGCCCCCAAGCGTTGTGGAATTGCTCCCTCTGTAACGGTATGGGCCGTCTATGTTACGGAACAGGCTTGCGAAACAATAGAATCGCCGATTGAATGGATGCTTCTGACCACCATGGAGGTAAAAAGCTTTGAAGATGCCCAAAAGCTGGTGGAATGGTATTCGGGACGATGGGGCATCGAGGTCTACCATCGGACGCTCAAGAGTGGCTGCCGGATTAAGGATCGTCAACTTGAGACCGCCGATCGGCTCGAAACCTGTCTCGGTGTGGATATGGTTGTTGCGTGGCGGATTTATCATCTGGCGATGCTCGGTCGAGAGATCCCTGAAATGCCTTGCACGGTGTTCTTCAAGGATATCGAGTGGAAAGCCCTGTGTTGCTATGTTAACAAAACGCCGGTTCCTCCTGAAAAGCCACCTTCCATGCGCGAAGCGGTATTCATGGTGGGAGGCATTGGTGGCCATCTGGGAAGAAAAGGGGATGGCTTCCCTGGCACCCAAAGCCTCTGGCGTGGTCTGCTGCGGCTGTACACAGCAACTGAGATGTACGCTATCTTTACTCAACAAGACTATCCTCATCCTATGCAATCCGGCCCCTAACCCCCTGTGTCAAGTGTGAGTAATGATCAGCCTCAAGGGGGAGGGGAATAAAAGGTATCCTCCATTGAGGGATATGGGGATATGGGGATATGGTGAAAACGGCTCCTATTCTTAAAATAGAAAATTTAACGATCTCTTTTGGCGGCATCAAAGCCCTAAACAACGTAAGCTTTGGAGTGGAAAAGGGGGCGATTTACTCTATTATCGGACCCAATGGAGCTGGGAAGACCACAATCTTTAATTGCATCAGTGGAGTTTATGAACCAGATTCTGGAAAGATCTTCTTTAAAGGAGAGGAGATCACTTATTTAAAACCCTTCCAGATTGCCAAAAAAGGAATTGCCAGAACGTTTCAAAACATTGAGCTATTCTCACACATGACCACCATGGATAATCTAATGCTGGGGCGTCACCTCCATATGAGGACAGGGGTTTGGAGAGGTGCTACCTTCATTTACAAAGGTTCTAATGCGGTCAGGGAGGAGATTGAGAATAGAAGAAAAGTGG
>VGSD01000456.1 GCA_016875155.1 Deltaproteobacteria bacterium
GGATTCTTTTATCGTTACCTCTATGGCATGTTTTGGCATGAACATAGTGTATCACAAGCTTAAATATAAATCCAGTTATTTATGAGACATTACATTAGCATAGCTTTTCTCTGATTTTAAATTGGCCTATTAATAAAAAGAACAACAATCTCTTTAAAAAAAATTTACCCCGTTAGAAATAATGTCCTATTACTCTGATGTTGCGCTTATGTAAAGATTCCAATTCACAATGATTACAGCAAGGGGTCGAGCCCCGCCGGAATTTCTAACGGGGTAAACACAAACAGGCCTGTTGTTTCTTTACATTGCTCTCAATGACGGCGGTGACGCAGTCAAAAAAATCCGTCACACAGGGGACCTCAAGCCTATAAATCATGTCCGCTCCGTCCTTTTTTGAGGAAACGATGCCCGCTTCCTTCAGGACGAGCAGATGCTTCGAGACGGTTGACTTGTCTAGTTGGAACAGATCAAAAATCTCGGAAAATGACCTGTCACGCTTCTTCAGGAATTCAATGACCATCAAGCGAACGGGATGAGCCATTGCTTTGATAATTTTAGCCCTAATCTCTGCATCCTCGAATGAAATCATCATGGAAACCTCTTGTTGGCGATTATGCCAACAAGCCAATGGTCGTGTCAAGGGGGAATATTTTTGGAATCAGGGAGAGCGGAAGGCAGTTTTTGAAAGCTCTCTATTGGGAGAGATGCTCGGTCAGGATCTTGATTCCGATGCCGATCAAGATCAGACCGCCGAGGATTTCAATCTTCTTCTCAAAAAAATGGCCGATTTTGCTGCCTGTCAAAACCCCGACGAACGATAACACAAAGGTCACCGCCCCGATGACGAGGATGGGCGTGATAATCGAAATATTCAGGAGAGCGAAGCTGATGCCTACGGCCAAAGCGTCAATGCTGGTGGCAATGGAGAGAACCAACAGGGTTGGTAAGGTCAGCGGTTTAGCTTCTTTTTCCCTGGCCTCCATTCTTCTCGACTCGTAGATCATCTTGCAGCCGATGAATGAGAGAAGGCCAAAGGCGATCCAGTGGTCGACGCTTGAGATCAGGTTTTTCAGGTTCAAGCCTGCTGACCAACCGATCAACGGCATCAACGCCTGAAAAGACCCGAAGAATATTCCTATCTTTAAGGCATGGTTTGTCCTCTGATGCTGGACGGTGATTCCGTGACTAATGGAGACAGCAAACGCATCCATGGACAGTCCGAAGGCAATCAGAAGAAGGGTGAGGTGGCTCATGGTGATCAGGGTACCAGGGTATCAGGGTGTCAGGAAATCAGGATACCAGGGAATCAGGGTATCAGGGCACCAAGGGATCAGGGTAAAAAGAAATCTAAAATCAAGTGCCGGCGCCGAACTCTTTCAGTTTTGCAGCGATCTGGTCTTTAGTCATGACCCCGGGTTGCCGAAAGACTTCTTTACCTTTGTTATCGAAGAAGACCAGCGTGGGAAGGACCTGAATTTTATATTCCAATGCCAGCTTTTGATATTTATAAATATCGATGACGAGGATCTCAGCTTTTCCTGCAAAGTCCTTGGCAACCTCCTTGAGAATTGGCCTCAACTGGCGGCAGGGGAGGCAGGAATTGGCTCCGAAGTCAACCAGAAGAGGCTTTCCACCCGAGAGGGCCTTCTTTAATTCCTCCTCAGTATTCGATTCCGGAGGCTTGAAGGCAATCTTCTGGAGGCGAATCTGATCAATTTCGACTTTGGCGGAGGTTCGGAGTTCTGCCATATACTGCTTCATCTCTTCCTGTTGCTTCATCTCTCGAATAAGCTGCTCAATCATGGGAGATACCTCTTCCAGGGATTTTCCTCCCAAACGGGCTTTCAACATGGGATAAAGTGCTTTTATTTCTTCTTTTGTTACAACCGGCGGGGTAGAAAATTTCTTTTTCACCAACTCGCCAACGAGAACTTCTTCAGGGGATAGCGCTTCCTTATCCGTATCCTTATAGGTTTTGACAGGAGGGGTGATCCCCTGTTTTTTTGCCTCCTGAAGAAGAATTTTGTTCATGATAAATCCTTCAAGAAGTTGCTGTGGGTTCTCTTTGAGCATCTCTTTTAATGGGGATTCCACTTTTTCTAATTCCCTGTTGAACTCTTTCAATGTGATCTTTTCTCCGTTCACTTGCGCCAGGACTTGCCGGCCCGGGTTCTGAAGATAGAAAAAGTAGAAGCAGAGGGCGCCAATCAGTATGACAATAACAATCCCAAGGATGATGATGTTCCGTTTCATTCTTCCTCCTTTGATACGTTCGACGGCGTTCCTTCGGCCTTAGTGGCTTGACTGAGCCTATCGAGAGCTCTAATTCGAGCGACTCGCCGAAGTATCGGGTCGAAGGTAACCCCCAATTTTTTAAATCGGGGTTAAAAACGCCGCTCAGTATCAACCCTGAGCAACCTCTGGATTTTCGACCAGGTAGTCGAATGGGTTGATTTGAGGTGAATCGAGGTCATTATTTATCCCTTATATCAAGGTAAAAATCAATATCCCCGCGAGGGCGAAGAAAAAGCAAGCGGTGAGGAGTTTGATGGTGGATGCCCTTCTCTGAAGAAAGAATGAGAGTTGTTCCGAAGTCACTCCCCAGTAGACGATGCCAAAGATGACGAGCAGAGGAAGGATGTAAATGAGATTATACAAGACGAGATAAAACATCGCGTTTCCCCTGAGGGAAGGGATATGGGTGACGAAAAGAAGTGTGGGGAGATAGACCTGGCTGGTGCAGGTCGATTGCAGGAGGGTGACGATGAAACCGATAACAATTGCAGCGAACAGAAATCGCATCGCCTGATCCCCCTGGGCCCCTTCCATCTCAGCACTCTTTGACCGGATGATCCGGTGAATTTTCTTTTTTAGAAAATCAGGAACTTGAAGTTTCATTCTGGAGGGTTTTCCCTTCTTCAACTGGATGTAATCGTAAAGGCTGAATAAGGCGAGAAAAAGACTCAAAAAGAAAGTGATCAGGTATACGACGCGAGAGAAAAGGGGAAGA
>VGSD01000457.1 GCA_016875155.1 Deltaproteobacteria bacterium
AACCTATAAACAAAAGCCCCATCCATTGGATGGGGCTTTTAATCTGGCGGGAGCGACGGGGCTTGAACCCGCAACCTCCGACGTGACAGGCCGGCGCTCTAACCAATTGAACTACGCCCCCGATATTTATTAGTTCGGAGTTAGGAGTTCGGAGTATTGAGTCCGAAAAAAATAAGTTTTAGATAAAATATTTTGAACTCCGAACTACGAACTCAAAACTCATAACTCGTTTTGCCTTCGGCAAAACGAATGGTAGGCGGAACAGGGATTGAACCTGCGACCTCCGGCTTGTAAGGCCGGCGCTCTCCCTACTGAGCTATCCGCCCTCCCCGTAGAGTTAATTTAATGGAACTGCCTTTCCGATGTCAAGTTCAGGCAGCCCCAGCCTCCTTCTCATAAAGGAGGATCGGGCTTTCATGATTGAGAACAACCTCTTCGCTAATGATGCATTCCCGGATATTCGGTTGAGAGGGAAGCTCATACATCACATCCAGCATGGTGTTCTCCATGATCGCCCGCAACCCCCGGGCGCCGGATTTTCTCTTGATAGCCTCCTTCGCAATGGAGGTCAGTGCCCCTTCGGTAAACCGGAGTTTCACATTCTCAAATTCAAAAAGTTTCTGATACTGTTTGACGAGGGCATTCTTTGGCTTTTTCAAGATATCAACCAGCGCTTCCAGGCTCAGTTCCGAAAGCGTAGCGATCACCGGAAGTCTTCCGATAAATTCGGGAATCAATCCAAACTTCAGCAGGTCTTCGGGCTGAACCTCTTTGAAGAGTTCGCCCATATCCCGTTCATCCTTCGTCTTGATGTCTGCTCCAAATCCTAATGTCTTTCCTCCAATCCGCTGCTCAACGATCTTTTCCAGCCCGACGAAAGCCCCTCCGCAAATGAAGAGAATATTGGTGGTATTGATCTGAATGAATTCCTGTTGAGGATGCTTGCGGCCCCCTTTGGGCGGGACGCTGGCCACAGTCCCTTCGATGATCTTGAGTAATGCCTGTTGAACTCCTTCCCCTGAAACATCCCTGGTAATGGATGGGCTATCCGACTTCCTTGAAATTTTATCGATCTCATCGATATAGACAATCCCCTTCTGACAGCGTTCGATATCGTAATCCGATGCCTGAAGAAGACTCAGAATGATATTCTCCACATCCTCACCCACATATCCGGCCTCGGTGAGACAGGTGGCATCCGCAATCGTAAAAGGGACATCAAGGATCTTGGCCAGTGTTTGAGCCAGAAGCGTTTTTCCCGAACCCGTGGGGCCGATGAGAAGGATATTCGATTTCTGAAGTTCCACATCGCCAGAGAGAACCCTTGAGTCAATGCGTTTGTAGTGATTATGCACAGCCACCGATAAAATCCTCTTGGCATGTTCCTGCCCGATGACATATTCATCCAGCTTCGCCTTGATCTCCATGGGTTTGGGAACGGTTAACTTACCGGGGACGAATCTCTCTTCGGTTTCCTCAGCGATGATCTCATTGCACAAATCTATGCATTCGTCACAAATATAGACGGTGGGGCCCGCGATGAGTTTTCTCACCTCATCCTGGCTTTTCCCGCAGAACGAACAGTGCAATACGCTCCCGTAGCTTCCCCCATTCGATTTCATCACTCTCTCCTTTCTGATCTCTTCCGTAATTAACCCTGAGACCGGACAGGACGCTGGATAACCACTTCGTCAATAATGCCGTATTCCTTGGCCTGTTGACCATTCATATAAAAATCCCGTTCTGTATCAATTCCGATCTTTTCTAACGGCCGGGAGGTATGCCTTGCCAAGATGGCATTTAACTCTTCCCTTAGCCGAAGGATCTCTCTTGCCTGGATGTCCACATCTGTAGCCTGCCCCTGAAACCCTCCCATGGGTTGATGAATGAGGATCCTCGAATGAGGAAGAGCGAACCGTTTTCCCCTCTCCCCGGCTGAGAGAAGAAGGGCTGCAATGCTGGCCGCCTGTCCCATGCAAAGGGTTGAAACTTTCGGCCGAATATACTGCATGGTATCATAAATGGCCAACCCGGAGGTGACGATCCCTCCCGGAGAATTGATATAGAGGTGAACATCCTTATCTGGGTCCTCTGATTCCAGAAAGAGCATCTGGGCAATCACCAGATTGGCCACATCATCATCAATGGCCGTGCCAACAAAGATGATCCGTTCTTTTAAAAGCCGGGAATAGATATCATAGGCCCGTTCCCCTCTTCCATCTTTTTCGATCACAATCGGTATCAATCCCATGTTTCTCCTTCCTCATTGTTTTAGTAGCGCCCTCGTTTATCGGGGGCGCACTTTTGCTACGAAAGTCTCATGTTCCCGAAATATTGGCTTTCCCCAGAAGAAAGTCCAGGGTCTTATCGGTCAGGATCCCTGACTTCAGTTCGGGGATCAACCCATTCTTTTCATAATATCGTTTTACCACATCCAGCTTCTGATGGGTTTTCTCTGATATGGACCGGAGTCGTTCGTCCGCTTCCTCATCCGTCACCGCTATCCCTTCCTGGGCAGCAATCTTCTCAAGGATCAGATAGGTCCGGACCTGCTTCTGTGCTACCTCACGATAATCCTCCTGGAGTTTCTCCTCCGGGATATTCAAATTTTTCAGGGCAATTCCCTGCGTGGCCAATCTCATCTTGGTATCAGAAACGAGAGCCTTGGCTTGCTCCAACACCAGACTTTCAGGAACCTCAAAGGGGTTGGCTTGAATCAACTGGTCAACCACCTGATCTTTCAATTGCCGATCAAACATCAATTCCTTCTCCTTTTCAATCCCCTCTTTCAGTTTAGTCTTCAAATCTTCAAGTGAGGAGTAATCCCCGAGATCCTTGGCAAATTCATCATCCAGAGGCGGGAGGATCTTCTCTTTTACCTCTTTCACTTTGACGAAAAAAGAAACCGTCTTCCCTGCCCATTTCTTATATCCGTAATCTTCAGGAAAAGAAACTGCTATTTCTTTCTCCTCATCCGGATTGAGACCGATCATCTTCTCTTCCAA
>VGSD01000458.1 GCA_016875155.1 Deltaproteobacteria bacterium
AGGAAAGGATCTGGCCAGTCAATCGCCCGCTTTTTGCGGTCTCCTCTTGGCTCGGTCAGTGCCCCTGAGACGACAAGATCATTCTCCTGAACCCATTTCAGATATTTTGTAAAGCGGGGATGGTATTCTGTTCCGAGATTCTTATCCATTTCCCAGGTGGTGCTGGCAAGCGTATGGAAGGCGTCGAGTCCCGGACAGCGATAGATACAGGTTCCTAATCGCTCCGAGGCAAAGGTTCCAGCAATGGCTTTTGCCACCAGGTCCTCCCTGCTCCGGCAAACATAGAGATAGCGGTTCACCCGGTCGTTGGTCAGGGGAGAAACCGCTGTCATGATTTCCCGGGAATCCGGATCTAACGCCCAGCGATAACTCGCCTTGTTTGCCTCGATTACCGTCCGGATATTGGGATTGTTGATATAATCCTCGACCTTCTTTCCATTCATGAAAATTTTGGGATTTCGTTTCTTCAGACTTTCTTCATACTTCTCGGGTGTGATTAAGGCCATTTTGATTCTCCTTTTGGGGCTTTGGTTCACAATCGTTTGATTAGAATTCCATTTATGTTATATTAAAATTCGATTTTTATCAAAGGGAATCACTATGTTTACCGTTGATGAGGCTTTAAATAAACTTCTTTCCCATATCCAACCATTAGGGATTGAAAAGGTTTCCCTTCTGGAGGGACTGGGAAGGGTGATTGCGGAAGATATGGTTGCCCCTCGCGACCTTCCTCCTTATGACAACTCGGGGATGGATGGCTATGCGGTTAGGCACGAAGATGTAAAAAATGCTTCCGAAGCAAATCCTGCCAGGTTGGAAGTTATTGAAAACCTTCGCGCTGGTTTCTTTTCAGAAAAAACAGTAAAACAAGGTCAAGCCATCCGGATTATGACAGGAGCCCCTGTCCCCAGAGGTGCAGATTTGATTTTGCCGGTGGAGGATACAGAAAAGGGAGACGGCTTTGTCATGGTCTTAAAAGCCGGTTTGCCCGGTGGATATATCCGAAGAACCGGGGAGGATGTGAAGCGAGGAGACCTCGTTATTTCTGCGGGAGATATGATTCGTCCATCAGAAATAGGGATGCTTGCTTCCATGGGGAGGTCGTTTATTTCGGTTTATCAGAGGCCATCAGTTGCCATCCTCTGTACGGGTGAAGAGCTTGTAGATGTAGGCGAGAGTCTAAATGGAGCCAAAATCGTTTCGAGCAATTCCTACACACTCGCTGCTCAAGTCAAGGAGTGTGGGGCGATTCCGATTCAATTAGGGATTGCAAAAGATCGAAAGGATGAGATTAAGGAGAAAATCCTCCAGGGACTCTGGGCCGATGTTTTCATTTCATCGGCAGGCGTTTCTGTGGGGGATTATGACTTTGTCAGGGATGTTTTGAAGGAAATCGGGGTGGATTTGATATTCTGGAGAGTTGCCATGAAACCGGGAAAACCCGTGGCCTTCTGGATGTTTAAGGAAAAACCGATCTTCAGTCTTCCTGGAAATCCTGTCTCCTCAATGGTTACCTTTGAGCAATTTGTGAGGCCGTCACTCCTTAAAATGATGGGCCACCGACAACTCTTTCGGCCCGTCATAGAGGCCATGCTAAAGGAGGAGATAAGGAAAGAAACGGGGAAGAGGCATTTTGTCCGGGCTGTGGTTTCATTTGAAAAGGATGGTTACTGGGCGACGACCACAGGGCCCCAGGGTTCAGGCATATTGAGATCGATGGTCAAAGCAAATGGATTGATCGTCATCCCTGAGGATTGTGAAATTATCAGGGCAGGAGAGAAAGTCAAAGTTCAATTACTTAATAGTTCGGAGTTGTGAGTTCGGAGTTCAGAGAAATGTGTCGAATAGTCAGTTAGTCTGATAGTCAAATAGTCACAGACTAAAAGACTATCTGACTACGAAACTATAAGACTTTTATCTACAAACTCCGAACTTAAAACTCACACGGAGTGTGTTTATGATTCCCATTATTTCGATTGTTGGTAAGTCAGATAGCGGAAAGACCACATTTCTTGAAAAACTGTTACCTGAACTGGTGCGAAGGGGTTATCGGGTCGCCACAGTTAAGCACGATGTTCACGGATTCGAAGTGGACCGCGAGGGTAAGGATAGCTGGCGGCATAAGCAGGCGGGCGCGCATACGACAGTCATCTCCTCGCCCCAGAAGGTCGCTCTAATCCGGGATGTGGAGAAGGATTTAACCCTTGCAGAACTTCGGGAGAAACTGATCCAGGATGTGGATCTCATCGTGTCGGAGGGGTTTAAGAAGGATGTTCAGCCCAAAATAGAAATTTTCCGAAAAGAAAAACATAAGGAACTCCTTTGCACTAAGGAGGATAACCTTGTTGCCATTGTATCGGACAAGAAATTCGATGTTGGGGTCCCCTGTTTTTCTCTCGATGACGCAAAGGGGGTGGCTGATTTTATGGAAAAGAAATTTCTGAAGGCAAAAAAAGAAGAAGGGATTACCCTCAAAGTAGATGGCAAGACTGTTTCCTTAAAGCCTTTTATCAGGGATTTTCTGTCCGGGTCAATTAAGGGGATGGTCGGTTCATTAAAGGGGTGTGAGAAGCCCAAGAAGATTGAGATAAAGATTGACGATTAGATTTAAAGTCTTTCTTGAACCTGTTTTCTCCATTCCTGCAGTTCTTTAACCTGTAACTCAAGACTGGAGAGCCGGTTGTCCAGTTATGAAAAAGAGAGTTTAATTAATGCACGGGTTTCGATATGCTGACGTTCATTCTCTTTTTCCATGTGGTCAAGCCGGGTTTCTACCCGGTCGAGTCTTTGAACAACTCCAGTATGCCCTTCAGCCAAGAGTTTTATATGATCCATCAATCCTTCTGAAACTATATGGAATTCATGGATAATCTCCTCCTTGAATTTTCCCAAGGAATTTTCTACACCTGCCTTGGTTGCATATTCTTCACCGGTTCCCATCGCTTCTTCTCCTTTTATAAAAATGTGCCAGAATACCACATAGCTTTGCTGGGGGGGTTG
>VGSD01000459.1 GCA_016875155.1 Deltaproteobacteria bacterium
CTATATCGATGAGAAGAGAGCGATGGCAGAGATACCAACCCTGCAGATGCTCGGCCTTGACATGAAAAAGTTGAAGAGCAGGGCGAAACGCCTTTTGAAACGGCTCCAGGGGAAGGTCGGAAATAGCTTGCAGATGACAATCAAAGAGGATGTCTCCCAGGTGGGCGGAGGAGCTTTGCCCCTTCAAAAACTCCCAACGATCGTTCTCTCAACAAAATGGACTGGCGGTTCTGTCAACAGTTTTGAAAAAAAATTGCGAGAGGTTGACCCGCCCATCATTTCGCGGATCAGCAAAGAAGAATTGATCTTCGATATGAGAACCGTCTTTGACGAGGAAATCCCTCTTTTGGCTGCAGGGATTGAAAAAGCACTGGGAAAATCCGAATAACGAAATCCGAAGCACGAAACAAACTCAAATTCTCAAATTTAATAATATCTGTTTTCGAACATTTGGAACTTTGAACATTCGAGATTGTTTCGAATTGATCCCTTCGGGAAGCTTCGCCCGACATTCGAATTTCGGATTTTGCAAACGCATGGGTCATATAGCCACACTGCTTTCAGAAAAAGGAGAGGAAAAATCTTTCTCTATACAAGTCACCGCGAAGGACCAGGGACGGCGGATTGATCAATTCCTCTCTGAAACCAATCTCAATATCTCCCGGTCTCAGGCAAAGCATCTCATCGAGCAGAAGAACATTCTCCTCAATCAGAAGGCGGTCAAGCCCGGCGCCCGATTGAAATCTGGAGATACGGTTTCTGGAATCCTGCCCGTACCTCAACCCCTTTCCTTAACTCCTGAATCTGTCTCCCTTAACGTGCTCTATGAAGACGGTTCGATCATCGTCATTGATAAGCCATCCGGGATGGTTGTCCATCCTGCTCCTGGAAACCCTTCAGGCACATTGGTCAATGCATTGCTTTATCACTGCAAAGACCTCTCGGGGATCAATGGCACCTTGAGGCCCGGGATCGTTCACCGTCTCGACAAGGAAACCTCAGGTGTTATGGTCGTTGCCAAAGATGACGAAGCCTATCATCAACTGATCAAACAATTTAAAAACCGGAGGGTCGAGAAAGTCTATGTCGCGATTGCCTATGGAAATATAAAACAGAATGAAGGCCTGATTGATGCTCCAATTGGAAGGCATCCTGACCAGAGGAAAAAGATGTCCACCCGGTCGAAACGGGGGCGAGTTGCTCTCACGCGATGGAAAGTTCTTGAGCGGTTTGGCTCTCTCACTTTTTTGGAAATCTATCCTAAGACAGGCCGTACCCATCAGATACGAGTCCATCTCTCTGCCATGGGCCATCCCCTGTTAGGAGATCCTCTCTATGGGAGGAAGGGGGTAGTTCAGGACCAAAAATTAAGGGAGTGTATAAAAAGGATGAATCGCCAGGCCCTCCACGCTCTTCAATTGGAATTTGATCATCCCCGCACCGGAGAAAGGATTCTATTCGTCGCACCAATCCCTCAAGATATGCAAGAAACATTAGACTGTGTACGGCTTCAAACCAGTAACTTCTCCCTCTCCCTTGATGGGAGAGGGAAAGGGTGAGGGTGAGATGAACATTCTTAATCGAACCCATCTAAAATCAAAGAACGGTATCCCCTATTTTGATAATCCGGAGATAGAAAAATTGGGATGGGTCACTCATGGATTTCTTACGCGCCAGGGAGGAATAAGCCTTTCTCCTTATGATTCACTCAATGTGAGTTTCAGTAATGGGGATCAAAAGGAGGATGTTTTTCTCAACCAAGAACGAATCACCTCTGCCTTTGGATTTGACCTGAATCAACTGATTCTCCTCAAGCAGATGCAGCTCGATGGCATTCTCATCCTAAAAGGCCCGGCAGATGCAAATCCATCTCCTTTAAAGTATGATGCGATGATCACGGATATCCCAAACCAATTCCTCGGAATTCGCACTGCCGATTGCATCCCCATCTTTATCGTGGATCAGAGAAAGCGGGCCATTGCCGCCATCCATGCCGGACGACAGGGAACAGCCCTTGGGATCACAAAAAAGGCATTAAGGAAGATGAAAGAGGAATGGGGTTGCTCGGGAAAAGACCTTCTGGTTACTCTGGGCCCATCCATCGGTGCTTGCTGTTATGAGATTGATGAGAAGGTATTTTTAAAAGAGTTGGAACCCTTCTCCATTGCTAAAGGAGAGGGGAAGTGGATGGTGGACCTCGCACGAATCAACATGGCTCAATTGGAAGAAGAGGGAATTAAAGAAGAACAAATCTTCAGGGTCGATCTCTGCACCCGATGTCATAGCGATCTTTTCTTCTCTTACCGGGGCGAGGGCCAAACCGGCAGACAACTCTCGTTTATTGGAATCCTTAAGTAGACAATATTGAATAAAGGTTAAGGCTCAGGTCAAGAAAAATCTTAACCTTAACCTAAACCTAATTCATCAAGGGAAATGGAAAACATCATCTTAAAGGTTTACCTCCAGCCCAAGTCCTCCAAAAATGAAGTGGTGGGGCCCTATCAAGATGGGATTAAGATCAAATTAACTGCTGCACCCATCGAAGGAAAGGCAAACGAGGCCCTGATTCGATTTTTAGCGAAAGAATTAAAAATTTCTCCATCCTGTATCGAAATGATCAAAGGCCGCCATTCCCGCGAGAAAACATTAAGAATTTCAACCAGTAAGAATTTAGAACACCTCCTGAACCCTTCTAAACGCCTTGACTTTAAAGGGGAAATCGATTAGTCTAAAAACGGAAGTGGACAGGTTCTGGTGGGCCTCCTGGACTTCAAATCCAGTGGCGGGCTTAAGAGGTCCGCGGTGGGTTCGATTCCCATGCACTTCCGCCATTACAAAAAGCCGAGTTCATGGAGTATAGGGCAAAACATTCGGTTTTTAACATTATAAAAAGGAGAATAATATGTTTGGAATAGGAATGCCGGAGCTATTGATCATCCTGGTCATCATCCTGGTCATTTTCGGTGCAGGAAAACTACCTCAGATTGGTGAAGGGC
>VGSD01000460.1 GCA_016875155.1 Deltaproteobacteria bacterium
AGGGCTGAAATTGAAGGAGTTCTTCATGAACCAGAAAACAAGCCCCGAATATGTCCAGACCAGTTTAGCTGCCTCTCTCACGTTGGGATTTCAGCAGGGGTCATTTCATCGAAATGCAAAACTGAAGGGCCTCAATCTTCTTCTCCACTATGAAGAGGGCTGTCTTGGTAAATGCCATTTTTGCGGGCTCTCAAAAACGAGGTTGGAAGGCCCAAAAGGAAAAACCTTTATCCGTGTGGACTGGCCCCTTTATTCTCTCAAGGAGATCATTGAGAGAACGAGGGGTAAAGAACAGATCCATCGGGTCTGCATCTCCATGATCACCCACCCCAAAGCCCTTGAGGATACGATCTATGTCATCAAAAAATTTAAAGAAGAGACCAACCTCTTCATCAGCGTTCTCATCACACCGACCCTGATTCGTGACAGGGAGTCCCTGATGGCAATGAAACAGGCTGGGGCCGACCGGGTGGGAATTGCCATCGATGCTGCGACCCCTGAACTTTTCGATCGCTTGAGGGGAAAAGGGGTCGGAGGCCCCCATCAATGGAACCACTACTGGGATGTGGTCCGTATGTCAGCAGAGGTCTTCGGGAAATTCTATGCCGGAATTCATCTCATCGTGGGTCTGGGTGAAACAGAGAAAGAGATGGTTGAGACCATTCAAAAGGGCCAAGACATGGGTGCTTACACCCATCTCTTTTCATTCTTTCCGGAAAAAGGAAGTCCCATGCAAAACCATCCCTCCCCTCCCGTTCCTCAATATCGGAGAATCCAGCTTGCCCGCTGGATCATCAATGAGGGGCTGGGATCAATTGGGCAGATGAAGTTTGACGGGCAGGGAACACTGGTCGATTTCGGAACTGATATTAATCCTCTGATCGAGATGGGCGAACCTTTTATGACCTCGGGATGCCCTGGAAGAAATGGAAAAGTAGCCTGCAACCGGCCCTATGGAAATGAGCGGCCATCGGGCCCGATCCGGAATTTCCCGTTCATGCCGGAAAAAGAAGATATAGAAGAGATAAAGAAACAATTGGAATTTGAATAATTCATCTGCCCCTCACCCCGCCCTCTCCCCCAAGGGGAGAGGGCGGGGTGAGGGGGAATACGAGTCTTATGACGATTCAACATTTGATTGAAACACCTTTGAAAGAACTCCAGGCTGAGGCGTTTCGTCTTCGGAAGCTCCATTTTGGCAATGAGCTAACCTTCTCCATCCCCGGCACAGTCTCTTACCAGGACGTCACCCTTCCTTCCCACAAAGATCGCTTTGCAGCGATCAGTGTGACAGGAACCCATTGTGATCTGCAATGCGGCCACTGCGAAGGAAAACTCCTCGAGCCAATGATCCCCGCAGAGGATGCTGAAACCTTTTCTCAAACAGTCAATCGGCTCTGCTCCGAAGGGGCTTTGGGGATTCTCTTAAGTGGTGGAGCGAACCGAAACGGCGAAGTCCCTCTGGAGAAATTTATCTCCTCGATTAAAGAAGTCAAAGAGAAGAACCCTTTTTTCAGAATCATCGTCCATACAGGTCTGATTAAAAGGGAAACTGCAAAAGATTTAAAGGATGCAGGTGTTGACCAGATTCTGTTAGATATGATCGGCGATGAGAGGACGATTCGTGAGGTCTATCACCTGAAGAAGCGGGTTGAAGATTATGAGGAGACACTCTTCATGCTCAAGGAGATGGGCCACAGGCTCGCCCCTCATATCATCATTGGCCATCACTTCGGAGAGATACGGGGAGAATGGCGGGCACTCGACATCGTCACCCGGATTGGTGTGGAGACGATCGTCCTGGTCATCCTCAAACCTCTGATGAAAAATAATCTATTCAGAACTCCCACCCCGGAAGAGACATCCCAAATTACAGCCGTCGCCAGAATCCTCAATCCTGTAACTCCTATTCGGATGGGTTGTATCCGGCCCGCCCATCCCTGGAAGGTGGAGATGGAGAAAGGAGCAATCGACTCCGGCGTCAACACCATCGCTTACCCCCTCCAGGGAACAATTGACTATGCGCAGGAAATCGGCCTTAAAACAGAATTCGTTGAGGTGTGTTGCAGTTTGATCTGACTTGACAATACCTATTATTAATTGTATGCTCTTACTATAAGAGCTTATATAAAAGGAGGCGGCTATGAGAATCACCACTCATATCCCTGATCCAATCGCAAGAGATGCAAAAATGATGGCCGAAAACGAAAAAAAATCTGTCTCATCAATCATTTCCGAAGCCCTTGCCTATTACATAACCGAAAAAAGAAAAAAGAGAATGGGCAGAAAGGTTTTAGAGATTGTGGGTAAGACACGAATATCTCCAGAGGTCCACAAAGAATTGGAAAGGGGGCGCATGGATTCCAGTGATAGGACTTGATACGGGTTTCTTTGTAGAGCTTCTCAGAAACAATTCAATGGCGGTGAGGATATGGGAAGGGATCATACGAGGAGATGAGTCCGCAGTCTCTTGCTTGACCCTGTATGAATTGAAAAGGCTATCTCTTAAAGGCGTAATAGAATCCAATGCCGTCGACATTATTACTGAGGCCATACGGGTCATTTGCAGGATTGTCTGGCTTGACAATACTGAGATCCTTATGGGAGCTGCTACCATCTCACAGAGCCATAACATTCATGCGATGGATTCATTGATTCTTGCAAGTCTCTTTACCTTAAACGTAAAAACAATTTATACAACCGATGCCCACATGGAAAAGTATAAGAAAAAAAGTGTCAACATGATCAACATGATCCCGATGTCTAAAACCTGATATCAACCCCAGAATGAAATCAACCCCACCCCAGGTGCAAATCCAGACCAAACTTCTTCGGTGGTTCAAACAAAACGGAAGAGATCTTCCCTGGAGAAAAACGAAAGACCCCTATGCCATCTGGATCTCTGAGATTATGCTCCAGCAGACCCAGGTAGCCACAGTCATTCCCTATTACGAAAAATTCCTAAAAACTTTTCCAACGTTTCA
>VGSD01000461.1 GCA_016875155.1 Deltaproteobacteria bacterium
AACCTGGTACTTCATCCCGATGAAATCCAAATAATTGATTATCAGGTTATCAGAATATCAGGGTATCAGGTTTTTAATTCTTTTCTTTCCTGATGTCCTGATGCCCTGGTTTCCTGATATTTTGACCTACTCAAGGCTATCCTTCTGGCGTCGATGGTCCACTGGTTGCCTTGGGCGTTTCCTTCGCTGGCGTCTTCTCAGGTTTCTTCGCCACCTATTTCACCGCTTCCTTAGGTGTGGTTGGGGGTAGAATCCCTTTTCTGCGGAGCTTTTTTTTCTCCTTATTCCGTTTTCTCCTTCTTGCTAATTCCCGGTCCTTTTCCCGTCTCGGCATAACACCTCCTGTTTTAAGATAGTTCGGAGTTATTAGTTCGCCTGCCCGTCCGGTAGGCGGGGAGTTCGGAGCAAATTGTCTTTATTCTCCGAACTCTGTCTTGGTAATCGACATAAACGACTGATCTCTTCCATGGTTCGTTCAGTGAGCGCCACTGCATCAGACTCCCGTTCTGCAAAAAGAGGGGAACCGATGCAAATTTCGACCCGCCTCCTCCATCCCTTTCTCTCTCCATAATGGATTCCAACCGGAATAAAAGGGATCTTCTGCTTTAAGTCCTCCTGTGACTTCAAGATCATTCGAAGGAGTCGGCTCTTACCACCCCCCACGATGTTTTTAAAATAGGTGCCCTCCGGGAAAATCACGATCTTCTCATTCGCCTTTAATAAGGCGATAAGCATTTTGAAAGAGTCCAGTGTCCGGATTGATTTCTCCCGATCCACCGGAATCCCTCCCCCAAGGGAAATATAATGCTTAACCAGAGGATACCGGAAGAGTTCCTTTTTTGCCACGAAATAAAGTGGCGAATGAAAAGCGAGGCCCACCAGGGGGATATCCGTCCAGCTTTGGTGCTTCGGAAGAATAATGACAGGACCTTCATTTGGAAGCGGAATATCCCCCTTTGTTTCGATTTTGTAAAAAACGGAGAGGACAAACTGTGCAACCCTTCGGGTTATGGAATAGACGAATGGGCTTCTTCTCATTTGGATTGTCTGATCAAGGATATTAGACTATCAGGAGATCAAGGGGGTTCCCTGATACCCTGATACCCTGATCTCCTGATAGTCTAAACTAATACAAACGCAATTAATTATTTGTCATTTCCAAATTCGAGATTCCGAAACAAGTTCGGAATGACACACTTTTTCTTGTCATGCTGAACTCGTTTCAGCATCTGATTTAATGCGTTTGTATTAGTATGAATCCAGCAGGTCTTCTTTAGGAATTTCCGGAGGAATTTCGACCTTTGACCACTCCATCTGGGCCTGCTTCGCCGCAGCCATGCCGGCTTTCAAGGCATCGCGATTCAACTTCTCCGTCCCCTTCGGCACCCGTGCCAGAACGGCTGATTCAATGGCTTTAGGCGAAACGATCGGTGTCAATTGAGACAGGGCGCCTAGCGCCACGATGTTAGCCACCATCTCTTTTTTCAATTTCTCTCTTGCGATTCGGGTAAAAGGAATCTGAAAGGCCCTCGGTTGAGGAACCTGCGTGACAAAGGTGGAATCGACGATGAGGAGACCCTCTGGTTTGAGGTCCGGGAAAAAATCATCACACGATTTCTGGTTCATCACCAGAAGAAGATCGGGTTTCATCGCTTTAGGGTAGTCGATCTCAATTTCGCTGACGATCACTTCTGACTTGCTCGACCCCCCCCTTGCCTCCGGGCCATAGCTCTGAGTCTGGGCGACGAATTTGTGGTCGTAAATCCCGATTGCCTCAGCCAGGATGATCCCCATCAGAATGATTCCCTGCCCCCCTGACCCTCCCAGACGTATTTCAAAACGATCCATCATCCTTCTTCTCCTAACCTATCCTAATAGGAATCAAACAGGTTTTGGGAGTTGAAAAATCCGAAATTCGAATATCGAAGAACGAAACAAATTCAAATTATCAAAATTCAAATTTCTTAAAATTTAATTTGTTTCGGACATTTGAAATTTGGTCATTTGGTATTGTTTCGGATTGGTCCTGCTGGACGCTTCGCCCGGATTTCGTGCTTCGGACTTATCTCCCCATCTCCTCATTACCCTAACTCCCCACCGTTCCTTTGGCTCGTTCCCGAATCCTTTCGTACTCATCCTGATAGACCGGAAGTTCCTTGTCAACCAGTACACCAATCACGATCTTATCTTTCAACTCTTCCGGTTTCATCTTTGCGGCCTTCTCCATGGTGATGGCTTGATCCCTCTGTTGTTCCATCATCTCGACTGCTGTCCCCAACCGGTTCTGTCTTCCGTACTGGGTATGGCAGTGAGAGATGATCTCCACCACGGAAAATCCTTTCTTCAGAAACGCCTTCTCCATCAGGCTATCCAGAAGTCTCGCATGATAGACCGTCCCTCTGCCCACGAACGCCGCTCCTGCTGTGACAGCCAATTCAGAGATATTGAAAGACTGTTCGATATTGGAATAGGTCGTGGTCGTAGATCGCATTCCATACGGAGTGGTAGGAGAGTTCTGGCCGCCGGTCATCCCATAGATATTGTTATTCAGGATAAGGGTGGTGATATCAATGTTTCGCCTGGCCGCATGGATGAAATGATTTCCGCCGATGGCCACCGCATCTCCATCGCCCATGATGACAATGACCTTCAGATTGGGATTGGCCAGTTTAACTCCTGTGGCAAAAGTAAGAGCCCGGCCGTGGGTGGTGTGAAGCGTGTTGAAATCGACATAGACCGGAAGCCTTCCCGAACATCCGATGCCTGAGACCAGAACGATCTCGTCCTTCTCATATCCAATCCGGTCAATGGCTCGGATCAAACCACCCAGCATGATGCCGATCCCACAGCCTGGACACCAGACATGGGGAAACTTCTTGTCGTGCCGAAGGTATTTGTGGATCAACTTGGTAATCTCCGGCATCAGGAAACCTCCTGGTAATAATCATTGCAAAATGATCAATGAAAATTTAGCAATGCA
>VGSD01000462.1 GCA_016875155.1 Deltaproteobacteria bacterium
GGGGTTGGAAAGGAGGAAGGTCAAGTGGCTATGATTTTAAAAGTGAAAGGGATGAGTTGCCAGCACTGTGTCATGTCGGTGACTAAAGCGCTCAGTCAACTAGATGGAGTTAAAAATGTCCAGGTGGACCTTGCCAAAGGAGAAGTCCGGTTTGATAATACGAAGGCAGTGGCTTCAGACCGAATCGAGAAAGCCATCACAGATGCAGGGTACCAGGTTGAAAGTTTATAGCCTTTGCAAGCACCAAATCCCAAACACCAAATTTCAAATAAATCCCAATCACCTAAATTCGAAACAAAATCTATTAGTCATTTGAAATTGGAATTTGGAGCTTATTTGGGATTTGGAATTTGTGATTTGGGATTTTTAACGCTATGCTCTATGCGCCATGCGCTATGCTAATTTGAAGGAGAGAATGATGCCTATCTACGAATATCAATGTCGAAAATGTGGTGAAGTTTTTGAAAAAATTCAAAAAGTCAATGAAGGAGCCGAATCGATCGCCTGCCCTTATTGCGGAGAGTGGGAGCCAGAAAAACTGCTTTCGCCTTTCTCCTCTTCAAAAGGTCCAAGAAGTTCTGGATCCACCTCTTCCTGCGGATCATCCGGCTCCACAAGGTTTTCCTGAGCCTAACCCACCACCGGTGGTCCACCGGTTTAAGGTTTGGGGTGGTTCGCTTGATGATTCATCTCCCGTCTGAAATCAGCCCAAAACAAAACCATTACAGTTGACTGAATCTTTTAGTCAAGTTCTATGAAGGTGTAAAATGGAACAACGAGAAAGTATCCATTCAAAGGTTGGAGGTTTCAATTGTAGATCCCCCTATTCCTCTATAGGCATGCGGGGATAATATATTATACTTTAAAGACCAAAACAGTAATAAAAAAGGCCCTGGGCTTTTGGCGCAGGGCCTTTGGTTATTTCGATGAATGTCACAGGCTGAAGCCTGCGGTTACGGGATTCACTCTTCTTTTTTCGGTTTTTTCTTCGGTTTCTCCTTCTTTTCTTTCGGGGCTTCTTTTTCCGCCTTCTTCGGCTTCTTCTCTATTTTTTCTTTCCCTTTTCCTTTTCCTTCAGCTTTCTTTTCCTTCTTTTTGGGCGCAACCTTTCCGAGGACTTCTTTCGCCTTTTCTACGGTCGTCTTCTTCTTTTCTTCTGCATGGACGAACGTGACCAATTCAACAAGAGAGAGAGGGGCTCCATCTCCCTGTCGCCATCCCATTTTGTAGATCCGGGTATATCCGCCTTCGCGGTCTTTCATCTTCGGGGCGATCACGTCAAAAAGTTTCTTCACAACGGTCTCATTACGGAGACGGGCAAACGCCTGTCTTCGAGCATGAAGGGTATTTTCCTTCGCAAGGGTAATGATCTTATCCGCCCAGATTCGAAGCTCTTTCCCCTTTGCGAGGGTGGTCCGAATCCGCTCATGCTGAAGAAGTGAAACAAGCATATTTCTGAACATCAGCTCCCGATGTTTGGTGTGCCGGCTTAATTTTCTTCCTGAAACTCGATGCCTCATCCTTTTCTCCTATCCTGTTGCCTCTGATTCCATCCCCTCTTCCTCCGCCTTCTTATGAGGCCAACTGTCAAGCCTCATCCCCAGGCCAAGCCCCATCTCCGCCAGAATTTCTTTGATCTCATTGAGCGATTTTCGACCGAAATTCTTGGTAGCCAGAATCTCCGCCTCTGTCTTTTGAACGAGGTCTCCGATGAGCCTGATGTCAGCGTGTTTCAGACAATTGGCGGATCGGACAGAGAGTTCTAATTCATCCACGCTTCTGAAGAGGTTTTCATTCAACTTATCCATATTCCCCGGAATCTCCTGGATCAATACCTCCTCCTCTTCCCCTTCCTCAAAAGTGATGAAGATGGAGAGTTGATCCTTCAGGATCTTGGCCGCATGCGCGACGGCCTCTTCCGGGTTGAGGCTTCCGTCGGTCCAGACCTCCAAAGTCAATTTGTCGTAGTCGGTGATCTGGCCCACCCTTGCATTGGTCACCATGTAGTTCACCTTCTTGATGGGAGAGAAGATGGCATCCATGGGGATGGTTCCGATGGGTTGGTTCTCCTCCTTGTTTCGCTCTGCCGGAACATACCCTCTGCCCATCTTGACCGCCATTTCCATCGAGAGCTTTCCATCTTTGGAGAGTGTGGCAATGGGGTGGTCGGGGTTGAGGACTTCCACGGCATCGCCGGTGATGATATCGCCAGCCTTTAACACTCTGGCGCCTTCTGCCTTGACACGAATTGTCTTCGGTCCTTCTGTATGGAGCTTGAGCCTTACTTCTTTAAGGTTTAAAATGATCTCGGTAACATCTTCTTTTACGCCTGGGATCGTTGAAAATTCATGGAGCACCCCATCAATCTTAACCGATGTCAGGGCTGCCCCCTGCAGGGAAGAGAGGAGAATCCGACGGAGAGAGTTCCCTATCGTAATTCCAAAACCTCTCTCAAAAGGCTCCGCGGTGAACTTCCCGTAAAAAGGAGTTAACGTTTCTTTTTCTGCCTCTAACCGCTTCGGTCGAATGATATCCTTCCAGCTTTTTTGAACCATATTCCCTCCCTTTTCTTAAGGGTTGATAAAGAATTACTTTGAGTACAACTCGACGATCAATTTCTCCTGGATGGGAAGGGTGATGTCCTCCCTGACAGGAAGGGCTTTTACGTTTCCCTTCATCTGCTCTTTTTCTAATTCCAACCATTGAGGAACACCCCTTCGGGCTACTCCTTCGAGAGATTCCTGAATGCGGTGAACTTGCTTGCTCTTTTCCCGCACCGAGATGACATCCCCTGGTTTAACTAGAAAGGAGGGGATATTCACTCTGGATTGATTGACTAGAAAGTGGTTGTGGAGTACCAGTTGGCGGGCTTCATTTCTGGAGTTGGCAAACCCGAGCCGGTAGACGGCATTGTCCAGACGTCGTTCCAGAAGTTGGAGGAGAACTTCTCCGGTGATCCCTTTCCGACGCT
>VGSD01000463.1 GCA_016875155.1 Deltaproteobacteria bacterium
ACCTGCAGCACCTGCAGTCTTCGCTGTCCTTCCGGAGTTAAAAATGTGGAACTGATCATGGGCATAAGAAACTTTCTTGCCAATAAGGGAGAAGTCCCTTCTACCATCAGGGATGCACTTGAGAATACCCTGCTTCAGGGAAATCCATGGGGGCGATTCCGGGACCGGAGAGCCGATTGGGCAAAAGACCTCGGGGTGAAGATCTACGGCGAGGGAACATCAGAAACCCTGCTCTATGCAGGTTGTGCCCCCTCTTATGATCCGAGAGTACAGAGTGCCGCCGTTGCTCTTGTCCGGATCTTTCAGAAGGCTGGAGTTGATTTTGCCATCCTCGGAAAGAAGGAATCCTGCTGTGGCAATGAAATCCGCAGAATGGGTGAGCAGGCCCTCTTCAAAAAACTGGCGAAGGATAATACTGCCCTCTTTAAAAAGTCCGGAGTGAAAAAGATCATCACCATCTCTCCTCATTGTTTCAATGCCTTTAGAAATGAATACCCTGACCTCAATATTCCAGTTCAACACTATACCCAGGTATTGGCTGATCTCATCGAAACAGGTAAACTGAATCTTTCAAAAGAATTGGGGATATCCGCCACCTTTCATGATCCCTGTTTTCTTGGAAAGCAGAATAAGGTTTTCGAGGAGCCGAGAAAGATCCTTGCTTCCATCCCCGGATGCGACTTTCTCGAAATGGAAAGATCGAGGGAGAGGAGCCTCTGTTGCGAAGGAGGTGGAGGAAGGATGTGGGCTGAAGGAGGAACCGAAGGAAAACGAAACGGAGAGATCCGAATCAGAGAAGCCGTTGCAATAGGTGCAAAAACTCTCGCTACAGCTTGCCCTTTTTGCCTCTTAACCTTTGAAGATTCTATCAAAATCTCTGGCTTAGCAGACCAGATTGTAGTAAAAGATATAGCAGAACTTATTGCCGAATCAATGGAATTGCACTAAAGGCTATCAGGGTACCAGGGCACCAGGGCGCAGGATATCAGGAAATCAGGACATCAGGAAAAAATCGCTTTTTATTCTTGCCTGATATTCTGATACCCTGATACCCACAACCTGATATCCTGATGATCTGATAACCTGATTTGTAAGAGGAGGGAGTAAATGAACATCGCTGTTTGTGTTAAACGAATTCCTAAGACTGCTGAGGCGGATATCCTTATTGATAGAGATGGAAAGGATATTAAGAAAGATCACCTTGTATTCGCCCTCAATGACTGGGACGGTTATGCCGTCAGGGAAGCTGCCCTGTTAAAAGAGAAATATGAGGGAGAGGTAACCGTTATCACCCTCGGCCCCGAAGAATCAAAAGAGGTGTTAACAAGGTGTCTTGCCATGGGTGCGGATAAGGCGTTGAGAATAGAGGAACCTTCATCCAGTGATGGTCGTCTCATCGCTGAAATTCTCTCGCAAGCCATTAAAGACCAATCCTACGATCTCATATTGACCGGAGTCCAGGCAGAAGATGATGGCTGGGGGCAGGTCGGAGTTGCATTAGCACAAATGTTAGGCCTTCCCCACGCTTCCATTGTCACCCATATTGAGATCGAGGATCATAAAGCAAAAGTCCGGAGAGAGTTGGAAGGAGGCATCGAAGAATCCCTGGAGGTGAAACTTCCTGCTGTTCTCACCATTCAGACCGGCATCAACGAACCCAAATATGTCTCCCTTTCTGCCATCCTCGAGGCTGAGGATAAAGAGACGAAAGAGGTCGGCCTGGAGGAAATAGGATTCACTTCAAAAGGACCTCTTGATGCAACAATTGATCAGGTCTCTTTTCCGCCAACCGGAAAGATGGCCGAGATTTTAAAAGGCACCCCCGATGAAGTGGTCGGCCAGTTGACTGAAATTATAAAAAAGAAAAAAGGATAACAGAAAAGGAACGGTGGAATGATGGAACATTGGAATACTGGGTTGAAGAGATTGATTTTGTGTTCTTAACCCATTATTCCATCATTCCAGTATTCCATAATTCCTGTTTGATATGGAGGAGAAGAATGAGTGAAATATTTATATTAGTTGAACACAGGCAGGGAAAAATTCGGGACATCACCTATGAAATGCTCGGACTTGGAGAGAATTTAGCTAATCAACAGGGAACCTCGTCCACTGCTGTTCTCCTGGGCCACGATGTCAAAGGTTTTGCCGAAGACCTGGCCACAAGAGTGCCCAAGGTTCTTGTTGTGGAAGATGAGAATCTAAAATATTTCAATTCTGTCTCTTATCAAAAAACCCTCTCCTCTCTCATCTCGAAATACCAACCTTCCCTTCTATTAATGGGCCACTCGGCTTTTGGGATGGATCTAGCGCCAAGCCTCTCCATTGAGATGGATTTTCCTCTTACGACGGATTGTATTGGTCTCTCATTTGAGGATGGCAAATTAAAAGCTATCCGCTCCATCTACGGCGGAAAGGTCAATGCCAGCATCTCCTTAAGAGAATCAAAAGGATACATTGCAACCATTCGGCCGGGTGTCTTTAGCCCAAAAATGCCCGGCGAGAAAAAAGGTGGGATCGTGATGGAATCCTCTCCGCTTCAGGGGACGGTCGATATCAAGAAATTCATCGAGTATATTGAAGCTCCCCTCACAGGCGAGGATATTACTCAGGCAGAAATTCTCGTCTCGGTTGGACAGGGAATTGGGGGGCCGGAGCATATTCCATTGTTTGAAGAATTGGCAAAGAATCTGGGAGGAACGATCTCCTGCTCCAGGCCTGTGGTGGATCGTAACTGGTTACCCAAAGAACGCCAGGTGGGAATCTCCGGAAAAACGGTAAAGCCGAAGATCTATCTTGCCATTGGCATCAGCGGTGCCTTCCAGCATGTCACCGCCATGCAGGGGTCTGATACGATCATAGCCATCAACAAAGACCCCCGCGCCCCCATCTTCGGAGTCGCCGATTATGGCATCGTGGACGATTTCCAAAATGTCATACCCATTCTAAAAGAAAAAATAAAAGGA
>VGSD01000464.1 GCA_016875155.1 Deltaproteobacteria bacterium
AAAGCCCATGTCATTCAAGGAACAACTGGATTCAGGAAAGTTTGTGGTGACGGCTGAACTCCAGCCTCCCAAAGGAATCGATCTCTCCGAGGCCTATGAATATGCGGAACGATGGAAAGGGCGTCTGGACGCCATCAATGTTCCCGATCTTCAGAATGCCATCATGAGGCTGGGCTCTCTCTCGGTTTGCTCCCTCCTGAAGGAAAAAGGGGTTGAGGTCATCTATAACCTTTCCTGCAGCAACCAGAACCGATTGGCTCTTCAATCCGAACTTCTCAACGCCTCTGCCCTCGGCTTGAAGAATCTCCTCCTTCTCCAGGGTGACCCTCCATCCATCGGAGATCATTTTGAGGCTCAGCCTGTTTCCGATCTCGATGTGATGGGATTGCTCGGTGCGGCCAAACGTCTCCAGGAAGGCTATGACCTCATGGGCAACGATCTCAAAGGAAAACCCGTCTTTTTTGTCGGAACCCAGGTCAATGCGGCCGCCAAAGGTCACGTTCTTGACCTCGAGATGATGGATATGGAGAAAAAAATCCGTCAGGGGTCCAATTTCTTCTTCACCGGCTCCATCTATGAGCCAGGCCTTCTGGAGAACTTTGTTAAGAAAGTGGCCCATTTCAAAGTCCCCATCATCGTGAGCATCACCCTGCTCAAATCGGTCGGAATGGCCCGTTATATTAATAAACATGTGGAAGGGACTTCCATCCCCGACCCCATCATTGATCGCCTGCTCAAGGCATCGGATAAACAGAGAACAAGTATTGAAATTGCCGGAGATCTCATCCGGACCGTGAAACCACTCTGCCAGGGCATACAGATCATTCCCCTTGGATGGGAGAGTTTGGTTACTGCCCTTCTCGATCAAGTTGGGCTATAAAAATCAAGAATGGAACTTTTTAAAAACAAATGATGGCGAAGAAATTATCTCCATCCGTAAAGAGAAAAAGGCTGACCGAACGGCTCACCCTTGTTGACAAGAAGGTAGAGGCTGGGATGTTTCAGGCCATTGCCGAGCTCGGAAACGACGGAATCCTCGTCTTCGATAAAAACCACCGGATTGAATTCGCCAACCGGGTGGCTTCGGAGATTACGGGTTTCTCCCATGAAGCATTGTTAAAGATGAGCATCCTCTCGCTTCTGGACAAACCTCACCGATCTTTTGTCGAGGATATCTTCATCCATCCTGAACGGTATGGGGAGAAAACCTGTACGGAAGCCCATCTGATCACCGCCACAGGGGAGATCAAGGAGGCTGAAGTATGCATTGCCCTGGCCGAGACATCTCGTGGAATTCGTAAAGGCTACGCCTATCTCAAAGATATCACGGACCGGAAAAAATTTGAAAGGGATTTAAAGGACTCCGAAGAAAAGCTCCGAAGACTTTTCGAAAGGGTAAGGCATGGCCTTTTCATCAGTTCGAAGGAGGGTAAGTTCTTAGATTGCAATCAGGCCCTTCTCGACATGCTGGGCTATTCGAACAAAGAAGAGTTCCTTAAAATCGATATTGTCCACGATCTCTATGTGAACCCAGAAGATCGAAAAACCCTCAGGGAGAGGACGGAGAGGGACGGCTTTGTCAAAGACATGGAAGTGGAATTTAAGAAGAAGAATGGAGAAAAGATTACGGTCCTGTTGACAGGCCATCCCATCAAAAACGAAGAGGGAGTCACTATCGGTTACGAAGGAATTAACCTCGACATCACCGAGAGGAAACGGATCGAAGATGAACTCCGTGAGGCCAATGAATTCTTCATGAATCTGATCGAGAGTTCCGTCGATGGCATTATTGCCGCCGACATGAAGGGCAATATTTTTATCTTTAATAAAGGAGCTGAAATTCTGAGTGGGTATAAAGCAGAAGAAGTGATTGGAAAACTCCATATTACCCAAATCTATCCGCCAGGGATTGCCAAGGAGATCATGAAAAGGCTCCGAAGCCCGGATTACGGAGGGATTGGCAAACTCCTCCCGAGTCAGTTCAACGTTGTCAATAAATTCGGGGAAGAGATTCCCATACAGATCTCCGCCGCCCTCATTTACAACGGAGCAGGACAGGAGGTAGCCAGCGTAGGCATCTTTACAGACCTGAGGTCCCGGTTGTTGATGGAGAAGAAACTTCAGGAGACTCACCTTCAGCTCGTCAGTTCGGAGAAGATGGCCTCCCTGGGTAAGCTGGCAGCCGGCATTGCCCATGAGATCAACAATCCCTTGGGCGGCATTCTCATCTATTCCAGCTTGATGATGGAGGACCTTCCGGAGGAGGATCCGAAGCGTGGCGATCTAGCCCGAATCGTGCAGGAAGCAGGGCGATGCAAAGATATTGTGAAGAGCCTGCTCGAATTTGCCAGACAGACGGAACCAAAAAAGGAACCCACGGATATCAACCGGGCCATCAATGACGGCCTTTTCTTCCTGGTCAATCAGGCCCTCTTTCACAACATCCAGATCGTCAAGGAATTTGATCCCTTCTTGCCCTTTGTCCGGGGAAATGCGGGGCAGTTGAAACAGGTCTTTATGAATATCATCGTCAATGCGGCAGAGGCCATGCATGGCAATGGAACCTTAACCATTAAAACCTTGCCCTCTCCGGACAGGAAAACCGTGAGGATTGAATTTGCGGATACGGGTGAAGGCATTCCTGAGGAAAATCTCTCTCGTATCTTTGACCCCTTTTTTACAACAAAGGATGTAGGAAAAGGGACCGGATTGGGACTGGCGACTTCTTATGGTATTGTTCAAGACCATGGTGGATCGATTACAGTCAAGAGTAAGGTGGGATTAGGGACATCTTTTATTATTGAACTCCCTACCCAGCCCCAAACACAACCCATTCTGGAGGGACAATCCCTCCAATGAGACGAGGTCAATGATGAATGTAAATCCTCTTATTTCAGAGATAGCTCAGGCCAGCGGTGAAAACGTACAGGCCTGCTATCAGTGTCAGAAGT
>VGSD01000465.1 GCA_016875155.1 Deltaproteobacteria bacterium
TGTCCTTGTCAACAACAGGAAGATGTCGGACTCCCTTGTCATGGATTAAGGTCCTGGCTTCAAAAAAATTGGCATCCGGACCAATGGTGATTGGATTCCTCCGTATCTTTTCTCTCATGAATCCCTTATAGTGAATCTTCATAGTCTCCTCTCCTTTCCTGATAAGTTACAAGTTTTTTATCATATTTGGTTAAAGGGGTCAATTAAAAATTAAAGCCCTATCACATTTTATATATGGAAAACTTTTTCCGATCACCCTGAGGTTCTCAAAGGGTGATGAGATTGCCGAATCGGTTGAATCCCTTGGGATTATATTCCCCGCTGCTTGCGGCGAATTCGTCATACCGGTGAAAGCCAGAATCCAGAAACCCCGCCTGGATTCTCCCGCATCAAGTGCGGGACAGGCTAAATCAAGCACGGAATGACGGCAAAGAAGAGAAGGTAATACCCCACTGCTTGCGGTGGGGTAGTTCATTCATTGCCCTTCGACAAGCTCAGGCCGAACGGTTTTTGATTTCATTATTTATAAAAAACTTACTCCCAACTTCGCTGATCGTCGATCTTTCTGGTTCCATCTGGAATCGTCCCCTTCGGGATAAATTCCACATCGCCTCTCACTTTGATTACATCCCGAATGGCTTTTTCGATTTCTTCCTTCAACTTTTCGGGCTGGAGAGATTCTTGCTTCAGCTCGATTCGAAAGGTCATCTCATCCTTATGTTCTTTACGTGTGACAACCACCTGGTATTTTTCGATCTGGGGAAACCTTGAGACGACCTCCTCTGCCTGTCCAGGATGAACAAAGAGCCCTCTTACTTTAGTGACTTGATCAACTCTCCCCAGGATCTTGATCAACCGGGGAGAGGTTCTGCCGCAGGGGCAGGGCGTTTCCGTCACAATGGAAAGGTCTCCCGTTCCAAAACGGATCATCGGATAGACCTTATTGAAGCTGGTGGCGACAATCTCGCCGGTTTTTCCAGGACCCAATTGTTTGCCTGTCTCCGGATCAACAATCTCAACAATCTTATCATCCGGGATATGCATTCCACTCTTCTGCAGGCATTCATATCCAAGGCAGCCTATATCGGCTGTGCCGTAAGTCTGGCGGATGACCATTCCAAATTTTTCTTCCAATTTCAAACGGAGAGATTCGGGGAGCATCTCCGCTGCTACGAAACCGACTTTAAGATTCAGATCCTTTTTTAGATCGAGTCCAATCTCCTCCGCCTTCTCCCCAATATTGAGAAGGAAGCTTGGGGTTCCGCAAAACCCGGTTGCCTGAAAGGTCTTTAAGATATTGACCTGCTGTTCCGTATTTCCGACACCGGTGGGAATCACAATACAGCCATTCCGATGGAGGGAGTTATCCACCATATGCAAGGCGAAGGGGACCATATGGTAACTGAACGTATTAATGACAATATCCCCAGGCCGAAACCCGCCTGCATACATTCCCTGTGCCCAACCCAGTTCACTATACTCCATTTCACCCGGTTCACAAATGGGTCCCGGGGAGACGTAGATTCTTTTCAATTCAGAGATAGGGACCCCTTCGAAACCGCCGAAAGGAGGATTTTTCTTCTGAAGCTCCACCAATTCAGCCTTTTTGGTGATGGGGATCTTTTCGAGGTCTTTAATCGTTTGAATATCCTTTGGTTTCAACCCAACGGATTCCATTTTATTCTTAAAAGCGGTAGAATTTTTATAAGCATATTGTATAATTCCGCGAAGTTTTTGGTTTAGATATTCGAATCTTTTTTTATGAGGCAGAGTTTCAAGGTTCTTCTTAAGAAAGCCAGTTGTCCGTTCGGTGGGATCCTGTTTGGGCATGGGAGAATCCTTGTATAATATAATCCTCCCTCTCCCTCGATGGGAGAGGGTTGGGGTGAGGGTGAAGGTAAAAGTGAAGGTTGGAATATCCGTCCCCCTCCCCATTATCCCCTCCCGCCGGGGGAGGGGATAATCAATATACATACAGGGAAATGGAGAGGAATATTAGTGAATCAATTAGAATTTTCTATTTCTTCGGGAATACTCCTTCAAAGGGGACGAAGAAGTCTCCTTTAGCCCCTTCGCTCGAGAAGACGGCCATTCCTTCATGTACTTTGATTTTAAATGCAAAATCTCCGACTTTAGTATACCAGTCCTTGATGAGAGCGGCCGGATCCAGCTTTAATTCCTGAACCTTCGGGGCCTGGGCGACCAGAAGGGTCAGACGGATGACTGCGGAGTCAGAGATATTAACCACACGATACTGGCTTGTTGCTTTGGCCGGAAAGTAAACGCGGTCATAAACTGTGGGGGTAGCGATTTCAATATACTTGCCCGGTGCGGCTTCGAATGAGATACTAAATTTGATATTATCGAGCATGATATTATATCCGCTGGGGTTGTCGACATTGAATACAAAAGCAAGTCCCAGCGGAGTCCGCGCGGGCAGATCCACCCAGGGGAAATAGCTCGCAATTTCAACCCGGTCAAGTGTGATCTTTGGTTTTCCGGCCTCTTCGGTAGGCAGGAGGCCAGGTTTGCAGGCGAACCCCCAAACAGCAAGGGAAATCATCAACATGATTAACAATAATCTTCGCATAAAAAACCTCCTTTTGATAAAAAATCAATGCAAAATGCAAAATAGGCAATGCAAAATTAGCAATGCTAATTGGTCATTGTTAATTTTACAATTTGCAATGTTCAGTTTAAGTGAGCCATCTTTTTCTTCTTTTATAATGCTTCACGTGCCTGAAACTTTTTTTCTCGCCAATATCTGAGAGTCCCAAATAGAAATCCCGGATATCCGGGTTCTCTTTTAATTTCTCCGAAGTGTCATGCATCACGAGCCTTCCGGTTTCCAGCACATAAGCATAAGGAGCTACCGTGAGGGCTAACTTTACATTCTGTTCCACGAGAAGGAGCGGTATCTTCTCTTCCTGGTTTAATTTTTTGATGA
>VGSD01000466.1 GCA_016875155.1 Deltaproteobacteria bacterium
CCATCTCACCCTGAAATTTTTTGGGAACATCGAAGAATCGAAGATCAATTCGATTGCCCAATCGATCGAGGAACCGGCTCGAAATACTTCTCCCATATGGATTACGGTCCGGGGAATAGGGGCTTTTCCTGGTCTGAAGAGCCCGAGAGTAATCTGGATTGGGTTGCATGACGAGAAGAAAGTTTTAATCTCCTTTCAAAAACAGTTGGATGGAGAGCTTCAAAAAATAGGGTTTCAACCTGAAGATCGCCCTTTCCATCCCCATCTGACTTTAGGAAGAATGAGATCGAATCGGGGAAAGGATGAACTGGTCAAAGAGATGGAGAAGTATCGAGAAGAGGAGTTTGGAAGTTTTCAGGCCGAGAGAGTCATCCTCTTTAAGAGTGATCTGAGACCAGAAGGACCGATCTATACCGCATTGCGGGAAGCGAGAATGGGAGAAGGATAAATTAAGAAGCACCAATAATCAAGTACCAAATTCCAAATAAATTCCAATAGCCAATTTTCAAAGTTCTCAAAGAACCTATTTGGTTATTGGAGATTGGAATTTCGAATTTATTTGGGATTTGAGATTTGGTGCTTGGAATTTGCCCCGACAATGTCGGGGTAGGAGGGGGAGGATGAAAGAGGATCCGAGCAGAAAGAAGGCGGTTGATCTGGCGGTCACACAGATTGAAAAGCAGTTCGGCAAGGGCGCCATTATGAAACTTGGCGCTGAGACCATGCCCGGAGAGATCCCCACGATTTCAACCGGCTCCCTCTCCCTCGATATTGCCCTGGGCGTGGGAGGATTGCCCAAGGGCAGGGTGGTTGAGATCTTCGGTCCCGAGGCATCTGGAAAGACAACCCTGGCCCTCCATGTCGTTGCCGAGGCGCAGAAGAAAGGCGGGATCGCCGTCTTTATTGATGCGGAACATGCGCTCGATGTCCAGTATGCGAAGAGGTTAGGCGTCAAGATTGATGAACTTCTCCTCTCCCAACCCGATACCGGAGAACAGGCCCTTGAGATAGCTGATCAACTCGTCCGCAGTGGAGGAGTGGATGTGATTGTTATTGACTCTGTGGCGGCCCTTGTTCCGAAAGCAGAGATCGAAGGTGAAATGGGCGATGCCCATATGGGGCTTCAGGCGAGACTGATGTCTCAAGCACTCAGAAAATTGACAGCAACCATCAGCAAATCGAATACGATCGTCATCTTCGTCAATCAGATCCGGATGAAGATCGGAGTCATGTTCGGAAATCCCGAGACAACGACCGGTGGCAACGCCCTCAAGTTTTATTCTTCCGTCCGCCTCGATGTCCGGAGGATCGCCTCCATCAAGCAGGGGCAGGATGTGATTGGCAACCGGACCAAAGTCCGCGTGGTGAAGAACAAGGTAGCGCCTCCCTTCAAAGAGGTGGAGTTCGACCTCATCTTTGGAGAGGGCATTTCAAGAGAAGGAGATATCCTGGATCTGGCTGTGGAAAAGAATATCGTGGAGAAGAGCGGAACCTGGTACACGCACGGCGGACAGCGGATTGGCCAGGGAAGGGAGAATTCAAAACAGTTCTTAAAAGAGAACCCAAAGATCCTGGAGCAGATGGAGAAGGAACTCCTTGAGAGTTTTACTCTCTCCAGAGCCGGATCCACCAAATAAGAAGATTTCTGGAAGAACCAGAAATCTTTGATTACATTGATTCAAGTTAAGATTACATCGATTTAAAAACATTTTAAGAAATCCGTGTAATCATCTTTTAATAATCTCTGGAATCAGAGGTCTTTGGTTTTTTCCAAAGACCTCATAGAAGGAGGTCCAGATGGATATCAACCAGATCCTGGTAGAGGCATTGGAGAACGAGGCTTCTGATGTTCATATCAAAGAAGGGGCCCCTCCCATCTTCAGGGTGAATGGCACACTGAAGCCTTATCAAAAAGTGAAGCCTTTCGACCATAATGATCTTTCGAAGATGGCCTTCGGTCTGATGAATGACTGGCAGAAGGAGCGGTTCATCAAGAACCGGGAAGTGGACATGGGCTATGAGGTCTATGGCCTGGGCCGGTTCCGCGTCAATGTCTATCAGCAGAGAGGAAAGCTCTCGATTGCCCTTCGAATTGTTCCCTATCAGATCAAATCCTTGGAAGAACTCCACCTGCCGAATGTGATCTCCGATATCGCCCTTGAAAACAGGGGCCTGATCCTCGTCACCGGAACGACCGGAAGCGGCAAATCCACGACCCTGGCTTCCATGATTGACATCATCAATAAGAGCCGGAATTGCCACATCATCACGATCGAAGATCCCATCGAATTCATCCACGAAGACAAGCGCTCGATCATCGATCAGAGGGAGGTAGGTTCTGATACGAGCACCTTCTCCAGTGCTCTGCGCGTGGCTCTGCGGCAGGACCCAGATGTAATCCTGGTCGGAGAGATGAGAGACTTTGAGACGATCGAGACCGCCCTGACCGCGGCAGAAACAGGCCATCTGGTCATGTCCACGCTTCACACCCTGAACGCCACAGAGACGATCACACGTATCATCTCCGTCTTTCCCCCTTACCACCAGAAGCAGGTGAGACTTCAGTTAGCTGCCGTTCTCAAAGGTGTAGTCTCTCAGAGGTTGGTACCCAGGGCGGATGGAATGGGACGGGTTCCGGCAGTGGAGGTGCTGGTCTCCACAGCCAGGGTGAGGGAGTGCATCACGGAAAAGGATAAAACGAGTGAAATCAACGACGCCATCTCCAAAGGACAGACCGCTTATGGAATGCAGACCTTTGACCAGTCGCTGATGTACCTGATGAAACTGAACCTCATCACCTATGAGGAGGCCCTCAAACACTGCACCAACCCGGATGACTTTGCCCTGAGAGTGAAGGGAATTCTCGCCACAAGCGATACCTCCTGGGATGACTTTGAGTCGCTTGAGAAGGAGAAAGAGAAGGAGAAAGAGAAGGATGCAAAAGTG
>VGSD01000467.1 GCA_016875155.1 Deltaproteobacteria bacterium
AGCTGTTGAGGACGGTAAGGTAGTTCAAAAAGAGGTGTCCGATTTTACCCGGCAGGAGACGTGCTTCAGTTGTCATGGAACAGAGGTTAAGGTGGCAGGAAAGGAAACAATTAAAACGCCGGTGGGTGAAATCGAGGTGCCCAGGTTAACCAACTGGCCCAATCAGGGCGTTGGAAGGATCAATCCTGACGGAAGCATGGGGGCTTGTTCCTCCTGCCACCCGAGGCATCAATTCTCCATCGAAGTGGCACGAAAGCCTTATACCTGCTCTCAGTGCCATCTCGAACCTGATGTGCCCGCCTGGAATGTTTACAAAGAGAGCAAGCATGGGAATATCTATTTCTCGAACTACGCAAAATGGAATTTCAATGCTATCCCGTGGAAAATCGGAAAAGATTTCCAGACGCCCACCTGCGCGACCTGTCATAACAGTCTCATCACCGGTTCAGATGGAAAGGTCATAGCAGAGAGGACTCACGACTTTGGCGCAAGGTTGTGGGTCAGACTCTTCGGACTCATCTATTCCCACCCCCAGCCGATACAGGGCGACACCTCTCTTATCAGGAATAAGGATGGTCTTCCTCTGCCCACAACCTTTACAGGAGAAGCGGCTAAAGAAGGTTTGATTGATGACAAAGAACGGGAAAAGAGGAAAAAGCTGATGTCCGGAGTTTGCAACCAATGTCATGCGACCACTTGGGTCAACAGCCATTTCACAAAGCTGGATAATACCATCAAGGAAACCGACAAAATGAGTTTAAATGCGACCCTACTCCTGCTCGAGGCATGGAAACACGGTCTGGCAGAGGGGCTTCCACAAGGTAAAAATCCCTTTGATGAGGCGATTGAGCAGAAGTGGATCAAGCAGTGGCTCTTTTATGCGAACTCTATCAAATACGCTTCTGCCATGACCGGAGCCCCAGATTACGCAACATTTAAAAATGGCTGGTGGAATTTGACCGAAAACCTTCAGCAGATGAAAGACTTGATCGAATTGAAAAAAAAGTTAAGATAAGTTTCCCTGAAATGATAGGATGGAGGGAGAGGCTAAATTTCATAAAAGGAGGTCATCATGAAGAAACCCAGCGAGAAAGAAGAAGAATATTTTGCGAGGTTAGAGTTTGAAAGGAGAAAGGAGGCTGAAGAAGAAAAACAGAAAAAGTTGGCCAAGGAGGAGAAGAAACGACTTCAGGCCCTTCACTATATGAAATGCCCGAAATGTGGAATGGAATTGATTGAAATCGATTATAAACATATTAAGGTGGATAAATGTTCGGGCTGTGATGGAATCTGGCTCGACCCGGGAGAACTCGAAGCGGCCTCAAAACTCGAAAAATCGGGCATGGATAAACTGTTCAGCGTCTTTAAGAAATAATCATTTCGTAGGGGCAATTCATGAATTGCCCCTACGGGTCCATCCTTTCGAAAGGAGGTGTCCTTTATGAACATCTTTAGAAAACCTAAATGGTCGCCCTACGTGGCAGGAGCACTGATTGGTGTGGTGAGTTGGTTTGCTGTTCTTACTGCCGGGAAATATCTCGGCGTCTCTACCACATTTGTCCGAACAGCAGGCATGATTGAAAGCCTCTTTGCACCGGAGCATGTGGCCACCCTCCCCTATTTCGTCAAGGAGAAACCAATCATCGATTGGCAATGGATGGAGGTCTTTGGAATCCTGATCGGCGCCTTTATAGCCGCAAGACTCTCAGGAGAGTTTAAAGCTAAATTCGTTCCACCTATGTGGGAGAAACGATTCGGGCCGGACCGTTTCAAACGATGGTTTGTCGCCTTTCTGGGTGGAATCATCCTGATGTTCGGAGCCAGAATGGCCGATGGCTGACCAAGCGGCCACGGGATCAGCGGTTCGCTGCAATTAGCCGTCAGTGGTTGGATCTCCCTTGTCTGCTTTTTCATTGGAGGGCTTCTTATGGCTCGCCTTCTTTACGGGAAAGGAGGTGAGTAGGATGGGAACTCTTATTCTGGGACTGATTACTGGAATCTTCTTTGGCTTCTTTCTCCAGAAAGGCCAGGCATTAAGGTATGATAGACAACTCGGTATGCTTCGACTCAAAGATTTCACCATCCTTAAACTGATGGTTACTGCCATTCTCGTAGGAATGGCAGGTGTCTATTTTTTTGTGGATATGGGATGGGGAAAGCTAAGCATCAAGCCAACCGTCTTAGGAGCCAATATTCTCGGAGGTCTGATTTTTGGGCTGGGATGGGGGATGCTTGGATACTGTCCGGGGACAGCTGTTGGCGCAACAGGTGAGGGAAGATGGGACGCCTTCTGGGGTGGTATCCTTGGAATGCTTGTCGGGGCAGGAATCTTTGCCGAGGTCTACACTTTTATCAAAGACACCATCCTCAAATGGGGAGATATTGGAAAGATTACGATTCCAAAAGTCCTCGGCATCAATCACTGGATCATAATCGTGCTCATCTGGGGGATGATGGTTGCATTTCTCTTAATCTTGGAGAAAAAGAGGTTTTAATAAGAGAGGGTTTTTCCGTTTTCGTCAAACGGAAAAACCCCTCTCAGCGTTTAAATATTTGGGCAGCAGGCTCATTAGCCCACGAGAGTAGCTAAGTAGGCGGCTCCGAGTTTATCGATATGATCCTTGACATTCTCAAAGTAATTGAAGTGCTCTTCTTCGTCCTTGAGAAGCTCTTCGAAAATCTCTTTTGAGATCTGGTCTTTTTCTGCCGCACAGACCACAGCGGCATCGTTATACATCTTCATGGCTGCTGCCTCAAGGCCCATATTCGTCTTAAGCATCTCTACGATCCCCTGCCCTTTTTTGGCAATGCTATCGGGTTTCGAGGTCGGCTCGCCTTTCAGGAAAAGGATCCTCTCAGCTAATTTCTCTGCATGCTTCATCTCTGCGATCCCAATCTCCTTAAACTTGGAGGCCAGTTTTCCTAAATCCTGGTCTTCGAG
>VGSD01000468.1 GCA_016875155.1 Deltaproteobacteria bacterium
TAGGCCATTGGGAGTCCTCCTCTGTTGGACTGCATTGTATCATATTGATATGGAGACAGATAGAGTTTTTTCATTCGTTATGCTAAAAATTCTTACCCCTCACCCTCCCCATTGTGACACAGTCTCTGATGGGGGAGGATAGAGGTGGGGGTGAACGGGATACTCCTCTGGATTTTCGATTTGATCCGTTGAATAAAATATTTTAAATTGATTGAGGATCGTTTGGTTATTCTGAAATTGGAATTTATTTGGAGCTTGCCTGCCTGTCGGTAGGCAGGGAATTTGGTTATTGGAATTTAATCTAAACAGCCCACGTAGCTCAGTGGTAGAGCTGCTGATTTGTAATCAGCGGGTCGGCGGTTCAAATCCGTCCGTGGGCTCCAGAAAAAAGGTGCCCTCCTGATTGGGATGGCACCTTTTTTTAATAATGAAACAAGGATTAACTCACCCTCTGATTCCTTGAACTCTTTAACTTAATAGCTTAGACATCCCATATAACTCTTCCCGGGTAAACACTCCTTTATTTGTAAGCCATTGGTTATCACTTCTTAAACTCAACTCCCCGGGAACAACAATGATTGATTTTATATCTTTGATCTTATGGCCAAAAACCGACTTTGCCCATTTCAATCCCGATTCTACCTGAGACAATCCTCTCAGGTCACTCCTCCTCTCTATCAACAACCCGATCAGGTCGCCTCTCTTAAGCTCATAATTTTTACAAAAAACTTTATAGGTGATCATCATTCCGCCCATCCGACATGAAATGGTTGATCATTACATGCACTCAACTATTTATACTAAAATTTTAGGGAAGATGTCAATGAAAATAGGCGGGGAGTTGAAGAAAGGCTTTAACTTTTTTCTAAATTTCTATATTTGGGTCTCTTGTTTGATTCGAGGATCTTTTTTCTAATGCGAACGGAGGACGGGGTCACCTCGACCAGTTCGTCTTCTTTGATAAACTCAATGGCCTGCTCCAAGCTGAGAATCCTGGGCGGAATGAGCTGCAGGGCATCGTCTGACCCGGCCGCCCTGATGTTGGTCAGTTTCTTCTCCTTGATCACATTGACATCCAGATCGTTTTCCCTCGAATTTTCACCCACCACCATTCCTTCATAGACCGGAGTGTTCTCTTTTACAAAGAGCGTTCCACGGGGTTGAAGATGATGAAGCGCATACGTGGTCGTCTTTCCTGGCCGGTCTGCAATCAGGGTCCCGGTCGCACGTTTTGTTAGCAGACCATGCCATGGCTCATAACCATCGAAAATATGGTTGAAGAGCCCTGTCCCTCTGGTATCGGTGAGAAACTGGGAACGAAACCCGATTAGCCCTCTCGATGGAATTCTGAATTCGAGCCGGACCCTGCCATGACCATTGTTATTCATCTTCTGCATCCTGCCTTTACGGATCCCGATCTGCTGTGTCACCACTCCTATGAATTCCTCTGGAACATCGATGACAAGATGCTCCATGGGCTCATGGATAACCCCGTTGATGCTTTTTGTAATGCTCTCAGGCATGGACACAGAAAGTTCGTAGCCTTCTCTCCGGATCATCTCAATCAGAATGGCAAGCTGCAGTTCCCCTCTTCCCATCACCTTGAAAGAATCGGTCGCATCAAAGTCAACCCTGATGGATACGTTATAAAGAAGTTCCTTTTCAAGTCGTTCACGCAGGTTTCTCGAGGTGACATGCCTGCCTTCCTGGCCAGCGAATGGCGACGTATTAACAGAAAAGATCATGGAGATGGTCGGCTCATCTACTGCGATTCTCGGAAGAGGTTCTGGGTTTTCAATGTCGGCGATGGTATCGCCAATACCAATTCCTTCTATCCCTGCCAGGGCAACGATATCTCCAGCGAAGGCCTCCTTGATCTCCACCCTTTCGAGTCCCTGAAACCCATAGAGCAATGTCACCTTGTTTTTAATGGGTTCCCCTTTACCATTGATCATCGATACCCAATCCCCGGCTCTGACCAAGCCTGAGAAGATCCTTCCAATGGCAAGCCTGCCCACATAATCGCTATAGTCGATGTTGGTGACCAAAAGCCTTAGCGGCCCTTTCCTATTCCCTTCCGGTGGCGGAACAGAATGAAGGATCAATTCAAACAGGCATCGAAGGTCTTTCGCATCCTCATCGGGATGAAGTTTTGCAATCCCAAGCTTTGCATTGGTGTAGACGATGGGAAATTCAAGTTGTTTCTCCGTAGCGTCGAGGTCAATAAAGAGATCGTAGACCTCATTGAGTACCTCTTGAATCCTGGCATCGGTCCGGTCAATTTTATTAATCACCAGGATGGGGGAAAGATTGAACTCAAGAGCCTTTTTCAGAACAAACCGGGTCTGAGGCAATGGCCCTTCCGAGGCATCCACGAGGAGTAACACCCCATCCACCATCTTGAGCGTCCTTTCCACCTCTCCCCCAAAATCGGCATGCCCAGGCGTGTCGACAATGTTGATCTTCACCCCCTGGTATTCGATCGCGGTATTCTTTGCCATGATGGTGATGCCGCGTTCCCGTTCCAAGTCAATATTGTCCATCACTCTTTCCTGGACCTTCTCGTTCAAACGGAAAATGCCTGACTGCTTGAGCAATCCGTCCACGATCGTCGTCTTTCCATGATCCACATGGGCAATCAGAGCAATATTTCGTAAATCATCACGTTTCATAAGTTTGTTAGGAGAGAGAAGTCGGAACCACTCTTGCAGCCTGATCGTCTTTGGCTTTCGATGCTGGCTGGAACCGCTTTTTTAAGATTTTTTTACCATACGGTTTTCCATATGGCTTGTGAACACCTCGGAGGTTAGGGATATCGCCGTGCCACACCGGATCAATACGATTCGTTTTCAGCAGGGAGTTCAGGACTCCCAAGTCCTCATCGGTCACAAAGGTCATGGCAATGCCTGCCCGTCCCATTCTTCCAGTCCTTCCTG
>VGSD01000469.1 GCA_016875155.1 Deltaproteobacteria bacterium
GCAGGCCGCTCCAAGGAAATTCTGGTATTCGGTTTCGACGGCCAGAAGGAGGCTTTAAGACAGATTTTAATAGGGAGCAACTACGCCGGGACGGGTCACAATTGCGCAAACACCATCGGACGGATGGGATTTCATCGGATGATGGCCATCCTTGCCGGTGCAACTGTAGATACGGACACCCCGTTTCCAGTGAGGGTGATTAATAAGGACAACGTTGCAAAGTTTTACGACCCGGATTCAATCTTTTAGGTGGGTTGTTTATTTCCAAGCACACCTTTAGAATAGGTGGGACAGGCTGGTTTGCTTCTAAACCGGCCATGTCCCGCCTATAAAGGTTGAATGAAAAGCTATTCCCTTTTTAAGAGAGAAAGATTCACCCTCCCCACTTCTCATTCAAACCCTGCTCTACTTTTCTTCAACTCCTCAACTATTGTCACAGGGCTGCTTTTTTGATATATTGGGACAAATTCCGGAAGGCAGGGTTACCGTAAATATTTCAACTAAAACCAAATATTAGAAAGGGGTAGGGGGGCAATGATTTCTTTGACGTCGCAATTTGCGATGTCAAAATCTGGGCATGGTGACCGAGGACCAGGCGCTCCATGGAGGGAAAAGGGTATTACCTCTAAAAGGGGGTAAAAAAGAGGGTAATAACGTATTTATGATTCGATGGGTTTGGTAACTCTTTGAGAGAAACGTGGGGGGATGTGTGATTGCAAGACCTGACCCCCAAAGCTTGTTTGACATCCACATCTCGTTCCAACCCTAACCTAATCTTCTCAACCTTAGACTGTTTGACATCCGCAGTCCCCTTTGTTAAAATAGTCTAAATTCTGGTCAACCTGAATGGAGGTCAAAATTATGAAAGCCTTATCTGTCTCCGAGGCAAAAATGAAACTGAGTGGATTGATTGATACCGTCAACGCCACCGATGAGGAGGTGGTGATTACTAAAAACGGACGTCCGGCTGCTGTCTTGGTTAGTCCGGAAGAGTTTGAGAGTCTAAAAGAAACGGCCGCTGTTCGATCGGATTCGGCCTTGATGAAGGAGATCAAGGAAGGCCTGAAAGCCTTAAAAATGAAAAGGGTGAAGATTTACACACTCGAGGAATTGTTCGGAGGATAGGTAAGGTTGCCGCATGTACAAACTTGTTGCACCAAAAAACCTTCGAGCATTGATCAGAACCATGCATCCTTCCCTAAAGAAGAAGATGAAAGCCTCTTTGAAAATTATCTTGTCTGAGCCCTATTCGGGGAAAGCGCTGATAGATGAACTATCGGGGTTGAGAAGCTTTCGGATCAGTTCTTTCAGAATCATCTACAGGATCAAAGAACCTGGGCAAATTGAGCTTGTGGCCATCGGTCCTCGAGAACGGATCTACGAAGAAACTTTCCGGATGATTCAGAAAGAGGAGGGAAAGTGAGAGTTGTATTCCTTAAAAAGTGGGTCCATTTCAGAGGGAAATTAGGGACACTTCCCTATTTTAAGGGAGAATTGAAATAATAGAATATGGGGTAAAAACCATAAGCCCACCATTCCATTCTTCCATCATTCCAATATGCCAGCCTTGATTACTTGAAAGAGTTCTTTCTGTTTAAGAGTCATTTCGCGGGCATCTTTCTTCGACCCCTCATGTTCGTATCCGAGAAGGTGGAGGATCCCATGGATGAGGAGAAGGGTGAGCATCTCCATCTCGTTAAGCCCCGACTGTTTTGACTGACGTTTGGCAGTTTCGATGGAAATGACGAGATCGCCCAGGAGGTGAGGGTGGAGGGACGAATATTCTCCTTCCCGCATGGAGAAAGCAAGGACATTGGTGGGTTTGTCCCGGCCGAGGAAGCGATGGTTCAACTTCCGAATTTGTCTATCATCAACCAGCAAGAGGCTGAGTTCGGCCTCAGGAAGTCCCAAGTTGGCCAAGGTCTTTTGGACCACCCTTCTTATCTTTTTTAGATCTAAAGGGATAGGTTTTTGTTGGTTTCGAATCCAAATCTTCATGGTTCTTCTTTTTATTGTTCTCCAGCGAGGGAAGAACGGGATAGTCAATCCTTCGGTGAAAGATGGCGTTCAGGATCAGGCTGAAACTCTCCTCGATCTTCTGAAGGTCCTTCAGGGTCAGTTCGCATTCCTCAAGCTGTCCATCCAGAAAGATGTTGTTAATGATCCGCTGAACCAGACCTTTTATCCTCGAAGGGGTAGGGTCGGTGAGGGCTCTGGAAGCGGCTTCCACGGCATCGGCTAACATCACAATTCCAGCCTCCTTGGTCTGAGGCTTTGGGCCGGGATAGCGAAAATCCCTCTCATCGATCGAATCCATTGCTGGATTCTCTTTCTCTTTGGCCTTCTGGTAAAAATAGGTGATGAGGCTTGTGCCGTGATGTTGCTGGATGATATGGATGATCCGCTCGCCGAGTCGATTTTCATGGGCTAACTCCACCCCGTCCTTCACATGGGAGGAGAGGATGAGGCTCGACATGGTGGGTGTGAGATGGTCATGTTTGTTTTCCATTCCCCCTACATTCTCGATGAAGTAAAGGGGCTTTTTCAACTTCCCGATGTCATGGTAATAGGCGCTGACCCGAGCCAGCAAAGGATTGGCGGCGATGGATTTGGCTCCTGCTTCCACCAAACTTCCGACAATGATGCTATGGTGGTAGGTGCCAGGGGCCTGGAGGACGAGGTCTTTGAGAAGAGGATGATCCAGATTGGCCATCTCAAGCAGTTTGATGTCGGTGGTGTAGCCAAAAAGACTTTCTATGATGGGAGCCATTCCCAGAACCATCAAAGAAGCGAGGAGCCCACCTAAAAAACCCATGACCACATCGGCAAGGACAGTCATCTTCAAGAAGGTTCCGGTGATCAGATTATAGGAGAGGATCATCAGAACACCTGCCGCTCCAACAAAAACCCCTGCCTTGATGAGAATGGACCTTTG
>VGSD01000470.1 GCA_016875155.1 Deltaproteobacteria bacterium
TTCAGGTAATAATATTTGGGTTGACAACCCATTTTTTTTATATTAGAAATGAATAGATATTCATAAAATGAATAACTATTTTTGAGGGGAAGGGTATGGAGAAGATTGCCCGGAAAGAGAGGGAACATTTAACTCGCCGGAAAGAGATCCTTCAGGCGGCGGAAAAGGTCTTCGCAGCCAAGGGGTTCTTTCATACCACCATGAATGAAATTGCACAGGTGGCTGAGTTTGGAACAGGAACGCTTTATAATTTTTTTAAGTCAAAAGAGGACCTCTATTTCACCCTCATTGATGAAAAAACGGATGAGATCAACCGGCTGGTCAAAACCGAGCTCTCCCGAAAGACTTCTGCCATTGAAAGAATTAAGAAAATCTTGATCCTCGAGTTGGAATTCATTGAACAGAACCGCGATTTCTTCCGGATTTATACGTCAGAGGGCAGCCGTTTTGAGTGGACAGTCAAGGATGATTGCGGGAAAAAAATCCACGATAAAATGGTCGACTATATCCAACTCCTTGCCCAAGTTTTAAAGGAGGGGATGAAGACCAATGAGCTGAAACCGTTGAATCCCTTGGATTTAGCGCATGCCTTCGAAGGAATTGTCCATTCCTTCATCTTCGAGTGGTTGATCAGTCCGGAACCCTATCCGCTCGTTTCAAAGGCGGATACCATTCTGGAGATCTTTTTGAAAGGAACTGAAAAGGAAGAAAGGAGGAATTAGATCAATGAGAATGAGATGGTGCGTTGGATTGACTTTAGTGATTGTCCTCTCTGCAGGGGTGACCTGGGCACAGGAATCCCAGAAACCGGTCACTCTTGAGGAGAGCATCCGAATTGCTTTAGACCGAAATTTGAAGCTCCATTCCTCGATGGAGGGAGTGGTTGGAGCGGAATTCAGAAGAAAGGCTGCTCAGACCGATTTCCTGGCGAAGTGGACAGGGCAGTATGGTTATACCTTTTATAATAGTCCTATCACGGTTGGGTATTCTGCTATCACCCTTCCCACTGGAAAGGTGATCAACACGGACAGAGAAATTTTTAATCTAAGCACTACCGTTACTCAACCTTTATTCGCCGGGGGCTCCATTCTTGCAAATTACCGTAATGAAAAGTTAGGAGTGGATGTTTCCCAAATGGATGTAGAGACCGTCAAGAGGGAGATCGTTCTGCAGGTGAGAGAAGGGTACTTCAATATTTTAAGAGCGGAGAAATTCCTGGATGTCGCCCGTCAGACGGTCAAGCAATTTTCAGCCCAGTTAGAGGTGACCAAGGCCTTCTTTGAGGTCGGAATCGTTCCCAAGAATGATGTCCTGCAGGCAGAGGTAAGGCTTGCCAATGCAAGGCAAGGATTGGTCAAGGCAGAAAATGATGTCGTCCTGGCTAAGTCCTCTTTTAATTCATTGCTCCGAAACGAAATCAATGCTTTCCTTCAGGTCGTTGATATCCTCGGTTACAGCCCCTTTTCTCTCATTTTTGAAGACTCCCTTAAAGAAGCATTGGAGAAGAGACCGGAGATCAGGACTGCCACTTTAAAGATCGAACAGGCTAAGGAAGGGGTCAAGATTGCGAAGAGCGGGTTCTTTCCTACTGTTAATCTCTCGGGCAACTATTCCCGGCTTTCAGATGAACCCTTGCTCATAGGTGGTCATCGGGGCGAACGCTGGACGGTTCAGGGTGTCGCCACGATCACCCTCGGAGATTGGGGAAAGACGGCTCACAAGGTGGGGGAGAGCAAGGTGAAAGTGACGCAGGCCGAAGATGCAAAAGCTCAACTAATAGATGGGATCACCCTGGAAGTGAAAAATAATTATCAGATTATGCTGGTTGCTGAAAAAAATATCAGCGTCGCTCAGAAAGCCATCGAACAGGCTGAAGAGAATTTAAGGATGAATGAGGAACGGTATAAACATCAGGTGGCCACAGCCACGGATGTGCTCGATGCAGTGACCTTATTGGCTCAGGCGAGGGTGAATTACTATGGGGCTTTAAGCGATTTTAATGTTGCCAAGGCAAGACTTGAACGATCCATGGGAAGGATGTATCCGTGAAACGGAAGGTGGAAGGTCGAAGGTCGAAGGTGAAAAGATGAGATTGAAATGGCTTAAACCATTATGTCTGTTAATGTTCTTTCTTCTATTAGGGGGATGTGGGTCGAAGGAATCGGCCAGCGTTGAAAAACCTTCAATGGCTTCAGTCCAGATCTCAGAAGAGAGACAGGTGGAGGTGATTGAGGTTGTTCCGAGGTCTATCCCCTATAACCTTTCAGCCGTGGGAAGCCTGAAGACTCCTGAGCATGTGACAATCAGTCCCAAAAAGGCGGGGATCATTGAGAAGATCCCAGTCAGGGAAGGCGAAAGGGTTCGAAAGGGACAGGTTCTGGTTCAATTAGATGACACCGATGCAAGACTCCAGGTGGAAAGGGCAGAGGCAAGGGTTAGGGAAGCCGAGGCTTCGCTAGAGACGAATCGTAATACACTGCTCCGATATCAGAAGCTCCTCGAATCGAAAGTCGTACCCCAACAGACTTATGATGACATCAGCCTGAGGGTGAAATTGGATGAAGCCCGATTGGCGCTGGCGAAAACTGAATTAAATCTGGCGAAACAGAATCTTTTGGATCATCGGATCATCTCTCCCATTGAAGGGGTGATCAATCTTAAAATCGCTTCTCTCGGAGAGCACGTGAATGTGGCGCCAAAAGATGAAATCTTGACCATTGTCCAGATGGACCCGCTGGAATTGGAATTTTATGTGCCTGAGAATTGGGCGGGGAGGATTCGCCAGGGCAGCCAGATTCAATTCTCAGTCAAGGCATTCAACGACGAGAAGCATTCGGCCACGCTTCAATTTATCAGCCCGACGGCTGATCCGGCAACCCGGAATGTGAAGATGAAAGCCATGGCCCCCAATCCCCATCACCGGCTAAAACCTGG
>VGSD01000471.1 GCA_016875155.1 Deltaproteobacteria bacterium
AATATTTTAAAAAAAATTACCTTTGAACCTCAAATTGTCAAAAATTGACTGACTAAAAAATGACTATAAACCGTAACGAACCATGTAAATTGATGTGAATTGGTATAAAGTGATTATGAAGGTCTTTTTCTCAAAAAGTCATTTGACATCAAAGCCTTAATCATTGTATATGAATCTATGTGAGTTAGTGCGAAAACCCGCAAAAAGGCTACAGAAGGCACTCTCACGTCGGTAACACGGGTTCGAATCCCGTTGGGACCATTAAAGAATTCCAAGGGGTTGGGTGACATTTACCTAACCCCTTATTTATGTCGGGTTACCATAGGGTGTCCTAAATCAACATTAAATTATCTTAAAATTTATTTGATTCATAAAAGTTTATTTTTTTAGGTATTGACAGTGTAAATTATGTTGTAATATGTCTATCAAAGGCATATTACGGAGATCTAGGTCATGGGCAAGACAACTGTTTTAATCGATGAGGTTCTCGTCAAAGAAGCCCTTCGTGCGACCAATCTGAAGACAAAGAAAAGCGTGATTGAGATGGGACTCAAAGAGCTTCTAAGAATGAAAACCCGGGAACTTCTGAGACGCGAACTCGGCACGTTCGATGTCGATCTCTCCCTGGAAGAATTAAACAGAAAGAGGTCTGAGAAATAGGATGGCGTTGAATATGCATGCAGATTCTCATTTTGATGCAGTTGCAAAATAATCCGAGTTAATAATAGCGAGTCTTTTATCTCACCGATGACGGTTAACAAAGTACATATTTTGTGCGCCTTTTGAACGCTCTTGTCAAAAATTTGATAGTGGTTAAAGTAGATTAGGGTTGCTTGAGGGATGAAGGGTGATGGGCATGGAATACCTGCCAGTTACCGTAGATAAAAGCCATTTGATCACGATAGGAGAGAGGCTCTACTCGGAGAGCATTGAGCTGATCCGGGAGCTGGTCAATAATGCTTACGATGCCGATGCCACAGAGGTGTTGATCAAGATGACCGACGAGTTGATCGAGGTCAAAGATAACGGCACAGGAATGGACAGGGAAGGTCTGCGACAATATTTTAATATCGGCTCCCCGGAGAAGATCTTAAAATCAAAGTCTCCCCGGTTTCACCGAGATCGCATCGGTCAGTTCGGCATTGGAAAGTTTGCGAGTCTCTCAGCCTGCGAATGTTTCGAGGTCCTTACCCAGAAGGATGATTTTGCAGCCAGGGTGACTTTTGACAAGAAGGAGTGGGAAAGAGAGGGGGAGCAATGGAATCTTCCGCTCCAAATCCTTCCTGCCGATCAGGCCAGAGGAGATGGCACCTCCGTAACGCTCCTCAGATTAACAAGGGAATTCAAACCTGAGGAAGTTGTCCGAAAGATCGTCGAAGGGACTCCTTTAAAAGCCATCCATTTTACCGTCAGATTGAACGGGGAGCGAATTACACCCAGGAGCTTGAGTGGTCACCGGATTCCTTTCCTTGAGGGTTCTGAATTCGGCCCTGTCCATGGAGAAATTATCATTCTCCCTTCCTCCACGGCTTCTCCGGTTGATCTGGGGATCGAAGTCAAAGTGAAGCAGATTACCGTCAAACGGGAGCTCTTTGGATTGGAGCAATCGGGAAAGATTGTTGCCCGGATCCGCGGAGAGGTCCATGCTGATTTTCTGCCGGTCACCACAGACCGTTCAAATTTTATAACCGACAGTCCACAGTATCAGGCATTCCGGGCGGTCATGGATAAGGTCATTCGGGAAGTTGATGTTGTTCTCAAGCGATTGGCTGGCCGCAAAGAAAAAAGAAAAGCAAACAAGGCGCTGAAAGAGGCTCTGCAGAGAATTCATCGCGCACTGGCATTAAATCCCGATCTCTCTCCTTTCGGGGCCATTCCCTTAGCAGGAGAAGGAGAGGGCATGGGGGGTGCCGGGGTCATCTCTAAAAAGCTGGATCAGAAGGAAGAAGAGAAAGAAATCAAACCTGCCGAAGAAGGGAAGGCCACAGAAGAATCTCCACCGCCACTTTCTCAGAAGAAAACCAAGAAGAAATCACCCAAGGTGAAGCGACTGACTCCCAATGCTGTGGTCCAGAGGATGAAGTTTGGGGAGGCGGGTGTTTCCGTCTGCATTGATGATTATGGGGAAGATGCACCGGAATGTTTCACAGAAGGCACGGTCATCTATATCAATCAACAGCATCCCCTTTATCAGAGAGAATTGAAGAAACCGGAGACGTATATTCTGAATGTCACGAGACTCATCACACAAGAAATTTCATTAATGAAGGATACCAGAAATCCCCGCCAGGCCTTCTTAAGGCAGAGCAAACTCCTCCGGGATGCCTTCATTGAAAAGTCTCAAGCTGGATAAAAGCGATCAAGAGGGCGGAGCAAGTACTTAAAAGAGGGATGATGCGAAAAGATTCGGATGATATATTTAATGTTCTTGAAAAGATGAAAGAGCATGAACTTGCGATGGCCGAGTATTATCAGGCGTGGAGACAGGTCTGGTCAGCGGAGAAGGACTTATGGATGGAGATGGAGCAGGCCGAGATGAGGCATGCGAGATATTTAGAAACAATGATCGGTTTCATTTTGAAGAAGCCTGAACGTTTTGAATGGAGCCGTCCTCTCAAACAGGCTGCGATCCAGACTGCCACTTCAGGTGTCCGTTTGAGTATCCATAAACTCAAGAACGGTGAAATTCCCATGTACAAGGCGATTTTTACCGCACGTGACTTCGAACAGTCGATTATCGAGAACAAATACGGGGAAATGATTAAGACGGATGACATTGAGTTCAGGTCTTTGATCGGTGAGATCGTATCAGACACCCAATCTCACCTAGCCCAGTTAAACAAAAAAATCAAGGAGTGGACCAGATAAATAGAGCGCCTTCATCTGTAGAAATCTTGTCAGACCCTAAAAAAGAGATAGGAATTT
>VGSD01000472.1 GCA_016875155.1 Deltaproteobacteria bacterium
CAATGACCAATAACCAAGCACCAATAACCAAATAATAACCAATATCCAAATTCCAATCCAATTTTGAAAATCTTTTGGTTATTGGAAAATTGGAGCTTATTTGGTGTTTGGGATTTGGTGATTGGAATTTTTAAACGGAGTGTTTGATGGATAAGATCCTCATACGGGGCGGGGAGAGGTTGATCGGAGAAGTCGAAGTGAGCGGTTCAAAGAATGCCTCCCTTCCCATCTTTGTCGCCTCCCTCCTGACCGAGGGGGAGAATCTCTTCCATAATGTTCCTAAACTGAGGGATATCCTGACCATTGGGAAGGTCCTGAAGAATCTCGGGGTGAAGGTTCGAGAAGAAGGAGACGCGTATCAGATCGATGCCACTGAAGTCTCTAATGAAGAGGCTCCTTACGATCTGGTGAAGACAATGAGGGCTTCTATCCTCGTCCTGGGCCCTTTGGTGGCACGGATGGGAAAAGCGAGGGTTTCTCTCCCGGGAGGGTGTGCCATCGGCGCAAGGCCGATCAACCTGCATCTCATGGGTCTCGAAGCCATGGGAGCAAAGATCGATCTCCGGAAGGGATATGTGGAGGCAAAAGCGGATCGGTTGAAGGGAGCGGACATCTCATTTGACACAACCACCGTGACCGGAACCGAGAACCTGATGATGGCTGCGACATTAGCCAAGGGGAAGACCGTTTTGCAGAACGCCGCCATGGAGCCGGAAGTCGTTGACCTGGCCAGCGTTCTTCAAAAGATGGGGGCAAAGATCGAGGGGGCAGGCACAGGTGTTATCCAGATCGAAGGCGTGGAATCGCTTCATGCGGTCGAGCATACGATCATCCCTGACCGGATTGAGGCGGGAACGCTGATGGTGGCAGCCGGATTGACACGGGGCAACATCAAACTCCTCCGATGCCCCTTCCACAATATGGAATCGGTCGTCCATAAGTTACGAGAGACTGGCATGGAGATCGATCCAGAGGGAGATGGGGTGAGGGTTGTGGGAAGCCGCAGGATCAAGAGCGTGGATGTGAAGACACAACCCTATCCTGGATTCCCCACAGATATGCAGGCCCAGTTTATGACCCTGATGTCGGTCGCCAGAGGGCTGAGCATCATCACCGAGACGATCTTTGAAAACCGTTTCATCCATGTGAACGAACTTCAAAGAATGGGAGCGGATATCCGGACCCAGGGAAATGCGGCGATTATCCAGGGCGTAGAAAGCCTGAGCGGAGCCCAGGTGATGGCAACCGACCTGAGGGCCAGCGCTTCCCTTATTGTTGCGGGCCTTGCCGCGGATGGGGTAACCGAGGTCTCGAGGGTCTATCACCTGGATCGAGGCTATGAGGGGCTGGATAAGAAACTGGCCCGACTCGGAGCCAACATCAAAAGGGTGAAAGAAGGGGATTAGAATTTCGGATTCGCAATTGCGCCTGCCCCGACCTAGTCGGGGGAGTGCGGAATAATAATTTAAAAGTGTAACTCAAGGCTTTAGCCTTGATGAGGTGTTTTGAATGAGGATTCTTCGAAGCCGAGAAAAAAGTTTTAACCAATATCTTTCAGGTATAGAGAGAAGGATCGCAGAGGATCCTTCTCGCCTTGAGGGAGAGGTCCGAACCATTCTGAGGAATGTCAAGAAAAAGGGAGATGAGGCTCTCCTTCAGTACACGCAGCGCTTTGATGGAGTGAGACTCTCCATCAAACAACTTCAAGTGAAGAAGGAAGAGGTGAAAGAGGCCCACAAGAGAGTTCCCAGGGATTTCTTAGAAACCCTGAAGAAGGCAGCCTATCGCATCCAAAGATTTCACCAACTTTCGAAAAAGAGATGGATGGTCAAATGGATTGAGGAAGGGATCCGAATTGAGCAGGTCGTGAGACCATTGGAGAGGATAGGGATCTATGTGCCAGGAGGAAAAGCATCCTATCCATCCACTGTGCTGATGGCTGCCATTCCAGCGAGAGTGGCGGGCGTTAAGGAGATCATCATCTCTACACCTCCACAGCCAATGGGCATCAGCCCTGGAGTTCTTGTGGCCGCTGATCTGGCTGGAGTGGACCGGATCTTTCAGGTAGGAGGGGTTCAAGCGATCGGAGCCTTAGCTTACGGCACCGAATCCATTCCAAAGGTGGATAAGATCGTGGGTCCAGGCAATCGTTATGTGGCCATTGCCAAACGGCTTGTTTATGGCGCTGTGGATCTGGATATGGTGGCTGGACCGAGTGAGATTGTGATTATCTCTGACGGAAAGTCTCCCCCAGCATTTGTGGCGGCTGACTTGATCTCGCAGGCAGAGCATGACGAGAGGGCGCTCTCCATTCTCCTCACACCATCCGAATCCTTTGCAAAAAAAGTGGAGGCAGAAGTCAAGAAACAGCTCTTGACCCTTAAGCGAAAGAACATCGCACGCAAAAGCCTCCGACAGAGAGGCGCCATCCTGATCGTCAAAGATCTCTCTCATGCTGTTGATCTGGCCAATAGGATTGCGCCCGAACACCTCGAGTTGAGCGTGGAGAATCCCCGGCGTCTGGCCAGGTCGGTGAAACACGCAGGAGCTGTCTTTCTTGGTTCCCATACTCCGGAAGCCATCGGAGACTATCTGGCAGGGCCCAACCACATTCTCCCCACAGCAGGCACAGCGCGGTATGCATCTGCACTGGGTGTGGAGGATTTTCAAAAGAAGACCAATCTGATGCAGTTTAGCAAAAAGATTCTGAGGCGATTTGAAGGAGATGTGAAGCGATTTACACAGTGGGAGGGGCTGGAAGGACACTACCGGTCCGTTGAAATGAGAATGAGATGATTTTGGTGGGAATGGGGTCGAAAAGGAACCCCGTAAAAGGCGAGAAAAAGATTGTACCTAAAAATGCGATCGCATTTTTAGGTACAATCTAGATGGTTAGCGATTTTTCAAAACGGAGAGAA
>VGSD01000473.1 GCA_016875155.1 Deltaproteobacteria bacterium
ACTCACTTCCACGAAGACCCATTTTATTCATTAGCCCTGATTTTTTCTAAGTCCAGATCATCGAGAATAGCAACCCCTTTTGCCCTCATCTCATCCAGGGCTTTTTGAGAGGTATCCGGAGCGACTCCTCTGCTCAGATTTTTTATCACGATGACCTGATATCCTGCTGTAACTGCATCAAGGGCTGTTGCCCTCACACAATAATCTGTGGCAATGCCATAAATTACAATCTTTTTGATCTTATCTTTCTTTAAAATCTTATCCAATTCGGTTTTTTTCCCACCATCGTCCTGAAAGCCCGAATAGCTGTCAAATTGAGAATCCATCCCCTTTTTTACAACGGCCTTGAATAATTTCTTATCCAATAAAATTTCAGCCCCGGGGGTGTTCTGGACACAATGGGGAGACCAGAGAACCTGCTCCCTGTTATTCAGTTTAATTACATCAAAGGCTTTCTTTCCCGAGTGGTTGGTGAAGAAGGAGATATGATTCTTGGGATGCCAGTCCTGTGTCGCATAGATTGGGAATCCTGAAACTTTCAGTTTTTTCGTATTTTCTTCCACGGATTTGATGTAGGCTTCGTCTGTCCCCTCCACAGCTAAAGAGCCATTCTTAAATTTTGTGAAGTCACCCTGGACATCCACGACAATAACACCAACCTTTACAACCTCATCTGCCACAGCGATTTCTCCTTTACAAATCAGTCCATAGTTGTCCAGACATCAGCTCTCTAATCCCTCCTTCCCTCCCTTTGCAAAAGGGAGGAACTTCCCCTCTTTGGCAAAGAGGGGCCAGGGGAGATTTTCCAAAATATGTCTTTTCAATAATGGACTCATTAGTAATTTCCTTCCTTCATCTCTTTGGCAGTGTCTCTTGCGGCATCGATGATCCTTGTAATATCCTCCTCGGAGTGTGCAATCGACAGGCCTCCGCCGCCGTGCATCACATGGACTCCGTGGTTGAGCATCCGGAGGCGAAACTCCACTTCCCTTTTTTCAATATCTGTTTTTTGATTGACCGCGTGCGGGGAATCGAGGACCGTGTGTTTCTCAAAAGGAAAGTGGATTTGAAAGAGGGAGCCAATTCCCGTGACGATGGCATCGACTCTCTCATTATTAAAAACTTCCTGAAGGTCTTTTCGTATTTTCACCCCTCTGGATTCAAGAAGGGGATAAACTTCATCTTCATAATCACATAGATAATGAAGCATGGCCAAGCCTGCGGCTGCTGAAAAAGGATGAGAGGAGAATGTTCCTCCGCCGATCAGAATCTTTTCCCATTTCTTTCCCTTCCTTTCAGGCGAAGTTCTCTCGAGAATTTCCCTTTTCCCCACTAGCACCCCAACCGGAAAACCACCTCCGGCCACTTTCCCCAATGTGGTCAGGTCAGGGATGATTCCAAACCTTTCCTGGGCTCCACCCAGAGCCACACGGAATCCTGATATCACCTCATCAAAGATGAGGAGGGCGCCAAGTCGCTCTGTTTCAGAGCGAAGCATGTTTAGATAATCCTTTGTTGGCGGAAAAAAACCGCCTTCACCCACAACTGGTTCAAGGATGATGCCAGCCAAGTCCTCACGGTTCTGATGTATGATTTGAAGTGTTTCTTGGATATCATTAAACGGAATGGTTTTTGTGTATCGAATCAGTTCGGGAAAGAGGCCGAGGCTCTCTTCTCTCTCGTAAGGCATTTTAATGCCCACAGAGAGATCAGGATTTGCTCCATGCCAGCCTCCGGCGATCTTAAGGATGATTTTCTTTCCTGTATAAGCACGAGCGAGACGAACTGCATACATGGTCGCCTCGGTTCCGGAGCAACAGAACCGAACCATCTCTGCAGAAGGGACCAATTGTTGGATGAGTTCTGCCCACTCGACCTGTTTTTCAAAAACGATGCCCCAATGCAATCCCTCTTTCAGCTGCCGCTCAATAGCCTCAATTATTACCTGAGGATGATGTCCTAAAATATGGGTATAGTGCCCCATCCAGAGATCAATATACTCATTTCCGTCCACATCCCAAATTTTAGAACCTTTCGCAGACTTTATAAAAAAAGGGTAAGGTGGAAAGTAATGCACATTATGAGAGATCCCTCCTGGCATCACCCTTTTCGATCTTTCAATAAGGCTTTTTGAGAGTGGGGTTCTTTGTTGATAGAGGTCGGAAAAAGATTTCATCAGGTCAGCCTCCGGTTTAGTTAGGGTTTTAATAGCATATTTTTTCTTGGTTTCCAATGCATTTCCAATCAGTGTAATCGTCTCATAGTCATTGTAATCAGAGATTTCTGGGCTTTTCAGAAATCTCATGAAAAATAATTGACAAGCAGGCTAAATTCATATAAATAATGGGTGGAATATCAGACGAAGGGGGGTGGTCATGAAATTCATGAAAGGCTAACCTGTTGTTTTCTTAAATTATTTCTAAACATTAAAGGAGGGTTAAGATGAAGAAAAAATTGCTTGTTGGAATGATGGTTTTATGTCTGGTGGCATTCTTTTCGGCCATGCGGTTTGATCTGGCGCATGCGCAGAGGAAGTATGTCTCCATTGCCTCGGGATGGGTTGTGGGAGTCTATTTTCCTCTCGCAGGGGCTATTTCAAGGATTGCTCATGAGAAGCTCCCCGATATCAAGATAACCGTGGAGTCATCGGGAGCCTCGGTTGCGAATGCCAAGTTGATTGCATCCGGCGATGCGGATCTGGCCATTCTGCAAAATGATATTTCTTTTTATGCTTTTCAGGGAACGAAACCCATGTTTGACAAACCCATTCCAAATATCCGGGGGATGGCAGCTCTCTATCCGGAGCATTGCCAGATTCATGCACGGAAAGATGCTAAGATCGCATCGGTCAGAGACCTTAAAGGGAAAAGAGTGGCGGTTGGACCATTAGGCAGTGGAACAGAACAGAATACGA
>VGSD01000474.1 GCA_016875155.1 Deltaproteobacteria bacterium
TGAAAAGATGGTGAGGCAAGCAGAGCGAAATGCAAAAAGGCTTAATATCCTACTGAAGAGGCCCTCCCTATTCGCCACCGATGTCTCTGTCTGCGAGGAGAACCCCTTAAGGAGCCTCTACATCTCCACAGAAGGTGAGGTCTCTCCGTGTGTCTACCTTTATCCCCCACTTCACTCCCCTTTTAAAAGGGTCTTCTGCAGCCAAGAATACTGGATGGAAAAAGTGAGTTTTGGAAATATCTTTAAAGAATCCTTCTCTGAAATTTGGAATGGTAAAAGTTATGAAAATTTCAGAAACTGCTTTATGGACAGGAAAAATAGGTTCAGAGAACTCTATTTCTCGGTTTGGGATAGTCCCAAGGCGAGGAATTTCCAAGACACTCGATTACCGGAACCTCCAGAGCCTTGCAAAACATGCCACAAAATCCTCGGGGTTTAACCCCCCCCACCCCTCAAGAGGAGAGGGATGGGGTTAGAGGGAAGTCTCACACCTAAAATTTTGGGGCCGGAAAGATTAAGCCGCCGAAGATGATATAAGCAAGGATCAAAGTCAGGATGATATTGAAGCCCTGAGCGATCAGGAATGTGGCCGCAGGCCTTCCACCACCCATTGCCACGAGTTCTTTGAACTTCGTGTCAAGACCGATGCATATAAAAGCAAGGTTAAACCACCATGCTCTAATACTCCTCGAAATGTCTGTTACAGACTTTGCAAATGCATCGCTCATGAAGAATGAGAAGATGATCGATGCAACAATAAAACCAAGCACGAATTTTGGAAATCTGAACCATATTTCCATGGCACTCGGTTTTTCACCTGCCGCTTGCCCTTTAAAGACGAACCATATGGCAAGGAGAAATGCGGCAATCCCGATCAACACATTCTGGGCCATCTTCACCACAACGGCTACGGACATTGCTTCCGGACCAGCAATTGCACCCGCTGCGACTACTGCCCCCGTTGTGTCAATGGTACCACCTAACCAGGCGCCTGTAACTACAGGGGCCATTCCCACTGCCTTTGCAATGATAGGCATGAATATTAACATGGGAATAGCGCAGAGGAGAACCAGAGAAATGGTAAGGCTCACCTTCTTCGGATCACCCTTCACAGCACCTCCAGCGGCAATCGCCGCCGATACACCACAGATGGAGACAGCTGCTCCGAGGATGGAGGCAAATTCATCATCGAGACCCAATTTCTTTGCCACCCAGAAGCAGAAATAAAAGACAGCACCGATGACCAGGACAGATTGGATCATCCCATAGGCCCCCACCTTTACAATGGTCGTGAAGAGGATTTCTGCCCCAAGGAGAACGAGACCAATCTTGATGAAGTATTCCGTCTTTACTCCTTCTTTGACCCACCCGGGCACACCCACCGTATTGCTTACCAAAAGCCCTAAAAGCAGAGCCCAGAATACCACCTCAAGACCCCAGTAGGCAATCCCTGTGTTTCCTCCGATGATACCCCCTATGAGCGATAGGATGAAAACGAAGGGAAACCCGATGATAAACTTAATGACAGGCAATCCCATAATTAATATCCCTATCGCCGCAAAAACCAAGAAACCGATAAGCATATAAAGGGCTGTTAATAGGTTTTCTCCCGAAAACATTTTTCCGAAGGTATTCACCCCTCCGTCTTTGATCTCTTTGGTAAGCTTTTCTGCCTTGCCTCTTAAACCGGAATCTTTTACCTCCTTTGAAATTTTTTCAACCTTTCCCGCAACCTTCCCGATTTTCACTCTGTCCTTAGTATCGAGGGCCGATTTAAGGGTAGCCGTCCCCATCTTCAGCCCTAACTCATCCTTTGTCTCTGCCTCTTTGCCGAGAGCTTCCACCTTCTTACTCCACTCAGGCAATTTCGAGCTAAAAGCTCCCTCAGTCATCCATCCCCACCGAGGAAGCTTGAATGTCGCTCCGGCCATGAAAATGATGAGAATGAGAAAGCCTATCCATACCGCCATCCAGTCATCCTTCTTCCAGATAGTTGACCAATCGATGCCCTGTTTTTTTTCAGCCATAATCACACCCCCCTTTCTTTATTTGATAAAAACCCGATTTTGAACAACTTCCCTCCTATTGCTAAGGACAGGCGATTCCACCTGCCTACTTTCCCTTCTCAAGAGGGAGGTCAGGGATGTTGCTCCATTCAATCATGCTCCCATCATAGCTTCTCAACTTTGGATAACCTAAAAGTTTAAGGACAAAGTAATTGTTTGTGCAGCGCAATCCTGTTCTACAGTAGACGATCACCTCTTTATCTTTGGCGACTTTTGCTTTTTCATATATACTGGTAAGTTCGTCCGCGCTCTTGTAAACTTTAAAGCCATCCTTCGTTGCAGAATGGTTTACCCAATCCACATTCACGGCGCCGGGAAGGCGGCCGCCATCCCTTCCAACATCACGGCCAGGTGTTTCTCCTGTAAACTCTTTGGGTCCCCTGGTGTCAACCAACACAATCTCTTTTTGGCCTAAGCTTTTCTTTACATCTTCCAGAGTTGCCACTTTGGAGGGATCGAATTGAGCGGTATATTTTACAGGAGGAAGTTTGGTTTCTTCAGTGCCAACTGGTAGGCCTTCCTTCGCCCATTTGGATATCCCTCCATTCAACACGGCCATCTTTTTATGACCCAGGACATCGAGGGTCCAGAAAAAGAGGGTGGAAAAATCCTGTACATTTTCGTCATAGAGAACTACATAGGAGTCAGAAGAGATTCCTTTTGAGCCCAGGAGCTTTTCAAGATCCGCAACGGGCAACATATTCTCCTTTACCCCTTTCACTGTGCCCTGGGTGAGTTTTACGGAAATGTTGATTGCACCCTTAATATGGCCTAATTCATAAGCTTCCGGCACCCTTACATCGACGACGACGAGACCCGGCTGGCCCATCTTCGCCATTAAGT
>VGSD01000475.1 GCA_016875155.1 Deltaproteobacteria bacterium
AAGGAGACGGCAAAAGCTGCATACCCAAAAAAACAGGTGGTCACATGGATGGTCAACCAGTTGCTCTGTAGAGCTGGCATGAGCGGTGTGATCTTGGGACTGACGCCGGGGATAATGGAAGTAATCGCAAGGGTAAGAAAAGCGAATGGGGTGACAAACGCGCCGATAATCTTTTGTTTATATTTGAACTCAAGGATGAGATAGATCAGAACGATCGTCCACGAAAAAAAGACCAGAGACTCGTACATATTCGAAAGGGGAACATAGCCATACCCTGTCTGGTGGGTCTCTTGCCAGCGAAGGACCAGACCGACGGAATGAATGATCAATCCAATGATGAGCAAAGAGGTGGAAATGGTACCTATTCTCTTGCTCTGGGAGGTCCCCCAGATGAGATAACCCAGGAAGGCGAGGAGATATATCCCCATCGAGATGTTAAAAAGGCTGTGGCTTGCTAAGGAAACGTCCATGCTTCACTCCATTCCGAATCAGACTATATTGAAAATTAACAGACTTCTGCCATCTTGTCAATTCCGGTTGGAGGAAGGAAGAGGCGAGGGACCTATTTTTTCTCTACATATCTTCTTTCTTCTAAGCGTTGAGTGGCGGGGATCATCTTTTTTTTCGATTTAACGATTTCGGAAATTTTAATTTCGTAGGTCGCTTTCAATAATAAAACCCCATCCTCTTTGTGATGGAGGATAAACGGCTCGATCTCCTTATATTCTTGTCCTTCAAAAATGCTCCTGCAATTTCTCAGCAGATAGGCGAGGCTGACCTCGTCCATCTTGTAATAGACCTCAAGGGGATGTGGAGAGTCTTCAGGGATCCTTTCAAGATTTTCAATATCAACAGTTTTAAGAACCTGCCGAAGCACCTTCAGAAATGCTTCCACTTTAGGTCGAGGAAGAGGGGGGTTCTTCAGTTCCCTTGCCAGTTGTCCGATGATCTCTTTAGATTGAATTTCATGCCGAAGAAGTGTCAACGAATAGTCCCCATGGATCAATTGATAGGTAAGCGGTTCGTCAATCTTCGTTCTGAATTTCTTGACCACAAACTTCTCTTTCCCATTCGTCGCTTTGAAATAGGAGACTTTCATCGGCTCGGAATAAGGTTTTTCACTGACAAAGGAGTCTTCCAGAACCTCGAGGGCTTCTGTCTGATGATTCTGGTGATGTTTTAAGAAGACCTGAAAATCATCGGTTTCAATCGTCCGGAAGGATTCTGGGGACCCACCCATGACGGAATCATATTCCGGCCATTGGTCAAACGGGGTTTTCATAAATATTTCATCACAGGTGATGCACCGTATCAGCTGGTTCATGGACGCTCCTTTTTCGGTCAATACGAAATAGAAGGGGTTCTCACATGATCTCTGACCATAAACACCTCTTCCATCTCCTGAAGAATGTCGAGAAAGATTGTGACCAGTTGAGGGTCAAACTGTTTTCCAGCATATTTTACCAGTTCGTTCTTCGCCTCCCCGTTGGAAAGGGGTTTACGATAGGGTCGATCCGAGGTCATGCTGTCATAGGCATCCGCAATGGCAATGATTCTTGCTCCCAATGGAATTTGATCTTCCAACAACCCATCCGGATAGCCTGTCCCATCAAACCGTTCATGATGGTGTTGAATATAGGAGAGGATGGCGGGAGAGAGATTTAAGGGCAACAGGAGCTCGATCGATTTCCGGGTATGTTGTTTGATGATCGCCCATTCGGTAGAAGAGAGTGTCCCCTTTTTATTGATAAAACGATTGCTGATTCCGATCTTTCCAATATCATGAAGGTAGGAGGCAATTCTGATCTCATTGCTGTCCTTCGGATTGAGCGACAATCTCTTGGAGATGATGTCTGAATAGTAACAAACACGTTCAGAATGTCCTGATGTATAAGGATCCTTTTCCTCGAGTGTGAAGGCAAGGACTTTTGAAAATTCCAGGCAGTTTTGATTTTCAGAAGAACTCCCCTCTGTCGCCGCGTTCATATCGATAAATCCTTTCACTTCGGACGGTAATGAAAGGGTGGAGTCCGGCAGAGTGTCTCCCATCACGGAAGCATCGGGACGTTGGTTGAGCATCTCCTTGACCTTAAGGTTCAAATTTCTCCGTTGAATCGATTTGTCAATAATGCACATGATCTCCGGGACATTGAAAGGTTTGGCAATATAATCAAAAACCCCATATCGGATGGCCTCGATGGCACTCTTCAGGGTACCATAGCCAGTGATGATGATGACCATGACGTCAGGAGCAATGAGCCGGATTTCTTTCAACGTTTCGATCCCTGACATCCCGGGCATCTTGAGATCCAACGTGACCACATCCATCTCATTCTGCTGAAGGATCTGGATGGCAGTATTTCCATTTTCTGCTGTGAAGATATTGTAATGAGGTTTCAGAATCATCCTCAGGGACTCCCGTGGCCCGATTTCATCATCTACAACGAGGATATTGGCTAAATTGGCTCTGGTTTCCATTCTTCTTTCCTTTCCATCGGATAAAATAGATAAACTATTAAAGCAAAAATATTGCCATAATGAGTTGTAAAAATAAATTATCCTTGTTTTATAACATGTTGATAATATAAGGTTTTATTGGGTGATAGGGGTTGCAGTGATAGAAAACTCTTGATGGGTCAGCTGAAATGTCCAAAAATGGACATACATTAACATTTTTTAATAAATTTTCCTCTGGTTACCCCCTCCTCACCTCTCTTTACGAGACTGCGTCGTAATTAGCCATTCGCCCCTCGACATGCTCAGGTCGCTTCGACTCGCAACCGAGACGAACGGCTAACTAATTGATTTTTAACATGCCGTAGTCCGTTCGTGGTGAGGCTCTCGAACCATGAACGGAATTACGACACAGCCTCTACTTTAAGGGGGAGCTTGCTATAATATAGAAAGC
>VGSD01000476.1 GCA_016875155.1 Deltaproteobacteria bacterium
AGGTTCTGGAAGAGACCCGGTTGGTATATCAAAATTCTCATTACGGATGTCATCTTTCATAAGAGACTCTTCGGACAATCTTTCTATCGCTGGCTTGCCCACACCTTGCTCGTCTTTGGTTTTATCGCCACGTTTATCGTTGACATGATCAAGGGATTTACGACAGGCTATCTTGTCGAATTAAGCCATTCCATTCCCTTCTTTTCCTTTGCCCATGTTTTTGAAACAGGAGCGATTCGCCCCTATCTCGACTTTTTTCTCGAATTTTTCAGCTTTCTTATCCTCATCGGCTGTATTTTGGCCATTGTCAGGCGTTTCTTTATTCGTCCTCAACAACTCAAAACAGAGGAGGAAGATATTGTCACACTCCTCTTCATTCTATACTTAGAACTGTCTGGTTTCTTCATCGAGGGATACCGGATTGCTCATGCCGAAGTCGTGGCCAACCGAGTCTATATGGCCAATTTCACTCCCCCAAGCGCCAATAACTGGATCTCATTCTTTGGATATTTCCTGTCGCTTTTTCTGAAGGACATCACGATCAATCCTCACTTCCTCTGGTATGCCCATGTCATTCCCAGCCTGGTTTGGTTTGTTTACATTCCCCATTCCAAGCTCCTCCATATCTTCACCTCATCGGTAACTGTTATTGCGGATAGAGCAAAAGAGAAACCACACAAATAAAAAGATTGACACCGATTCTGTAAATTCCTTAACTATCTGAAATGTCAACAAAAAAAACTGACTCTTGACAAATAAATACAATGATGGTAAAGAATGTAAAAATTATCACAAGCTAATAAGATTATCTCCCTATTTCCTCTTATTGCGGGATAATAGGGAAAAAAGGAGGGGGATATGACAATCAGCAAATGGATGACTGCAGGGACGATTCTGAAGATGATGGCAATGCAAAATCCGGATAAGATTGGCGCTGCTGATAAAGTCCGAAAGATGACATTTAAAGAATGGAATGATCGAAGTTGCCGTTTTGCCAACGCCTTAGATCGGTTAGGGGTTAAGAAGGGGGATCGTTTTGCCATTCTTGCGTATAACTGTGTGGAATGGCTGGAGTTCTATGCAGGCTCGGCAAAGAGGGGACAGGTGACAGTACCAGTGATGTTCCGGCTTGCTCCTCCTGAAATCGAGTATGTCGTCAAGCACTCCGATTCCAAAGCCTTCATCGTAGCAAAAGAGTTTGTTCCTATGGTCAACTCCATTCGTAATAAACTGACCAATATACCTCCGGAAAATTATATCTACTTCGGAGATGATCAGATCCCTGAGGGATATCAATCCTATGAATCACTTCTGGCGAAAGCCTCTCCTGCGGAGCCGGATGTAGAGGTTGATGCAGACGACATGTGGAATATTATGTATACCTCAGGCACCACAGGAAAACCAAAAGGAGTGGTGAGAACACACGAAGGGAACCTGTCCCAGTATATTTTAAATGGAATCAATATGGGGTTGAGGCCGGATGATTGCGTGATGCTGGTCATGCCCATGTGCCATATCAATTCCATCTACTACTCCTTCACCTATACCTATGTGAGCGGGAGGGTATTTGTTTATAATATGGTCAGTTTCGATCCTGTGGATCTGTTGAAGACGATTGAGAAAGAGAAGATTACCTTCACCTCTCTCGTCCCCACCCATTATATTATGATGCTCTCACTTCCTGACGAGGTAAAGAATAACATCGACGTCAGCTCGATTCGGCAGCTTCTCATCTCTTCGGCTCCTGCTAGAAAAGACACCAAGATGGCCATCATGAACTATTTCAAGAATGCGGAGCTCTGGGAGGCCTATGGTTCAACAGAAGCCGGACTGGTAACCCTACTCAGGCCTGAAGAACAGTTTAAGAAACTGGGCTCCATTGGAAGAGAGATCTGGGGAACGGACAGGATCAAGATTCTTGACGAAAACGGCAAGGAAGTCCCCAGAGGACAGGTGGGGGAACTCTATTCACGAACTCCTCATGTCTTTAAGGAGTATTGGAAAGATCCTGAAAAGACCAAATCTGTTTTTCAGGGGGAATGGTTTTCGGCAGGGGATATGGCTTATCAGGACGAGGATGGATACTTTACTCTGGTGGATCGAAAGGCCAATATGATCATCACCGGCGGTGAGAATGTCTTTCCTTCGGAGGTGGAGAATATGCTTGGGTCCCATCCTGCCATTAAGTATGTGGCTGTGATTGGTATTCCAGACCCGAAATGGGGTGAGGCTGTCAAAGCGATTGTGACATTAAATCAGGGCAAGGCAGCAACGGAAAAGGAGTTGATCGATCATTGCAGAGGGAAGATCGCAGGATATAAGATTCCTAAAACAGTTGATTTTATTAAGGACGAAGAGATGCCCATGACTCCCACCGGAAAGATTCTCCACCGGATATTGAGAGAAAAATACGGTAAATGGAGCGACACGAAGTAAAGCGCGGTCAATGAAAAGGTTCCAGGCCCAAGTGAACCTTTCGACTCTCTGGCGTGAACGCCCGGGCTTGCTCAAGGTTCACCCTGAGCCGCGCCATTCGATCCCGTGCTTCACGCAACTCATAGCCTCAAGTCTATCGAAAAGTTTCCTTCCCCGCCTTTAAAGACAGAACTTCGCGCGGTCGAACGGGTGAATTTCCCTTGGGCCTTTTTTTTATTACTTTCCCTCTTGAAAAAAATCGAATGATAGGCTATGTTTTTGAAATCCAAGGGTTTAGAAACCCTTGGATTCATTTTGTGAGAGCTCTGAAAATACCTTTGCTCTCTGATTTCAAAGATTTTAAAAATGATTTCACAGATTATATAGATATAGAGATTTCTTGGCCTTTGTAGAAATCTCTTTGTGAGGGTTTGATAACTATGTTGAGAAACCTGAAATGGCGTTTGATCGTCTATGCGGCAGTAGCC
>VGSD01000477.1 GCA_016875155.1 Deltaproteobacteria bacterium
GACTTCAATAATAATATTTTTTATATTGATGTCTGTGCCGGAGTGGTGAAACTGGTAGACGCACGGGACTCAAAATCCCGCGGGCCGCAAGCCCGTGTCGGTTCGATTCCGACCTCCGGCACCAATTATTTCTAAGAAATTTAGGGTCTTTCTCCGACCTCGGCAAACCCTTCTCTAAGCTTCGTTAGCAGGGCTAGTATTCCGCCAAACCTGGCATCGGACATACAAGCCTCCCTCATCATATCCGAAATCAATTTGTATTGACTCGTCTCTTTGGTTTCGTCATCCAAGATTTCTTTGACAATCAGTAATGTCTTTTGGTCGGATATCTTGGCCATGTCGCGGCCTAACAACCGGGCACCGGCTAATGTTGTATCAAACCCCTCTTCCTGGAGCAAGGGTAGGTCCTCCTCATACAGTCGATCGGTATTCCCGGCTTCCTCATACTTATTCATAATGAACAGTAAGTCTTCGGCATCCCTTTTCCGGTTTGGATATTTTTCATTCCAAGAAATAAGCTTCATGATTGCCAATCCAAACAGAGAGGCCAATTTAATATCGAGTTCAGGATCAGAACTTAATCGGAAGGTTATTGAATATTTATATGCCTCTTCAAATCCGACCATACTCATAATAATCTCATGCTCGGGAGGCCAACTGATTTTCTTATCCCTGTCAGCAATAGGACCAAAAGGGAGAATATCGATGAGAATAGTTCCGCAACGTAATCTCTGCTTGTCTGGAGTAAGACAGAACTGACCTGTTGCAGTCAGTGACTTGCATAATGTCTTGAATTGTTCCCAACTGGCAACTTCCACTCCTAAATCGATATCCCCAGTTTTTCTTCGAGGTTCAATACCGTAACCGTGTTTGAGAATAAGATCTCTTGAGAAAGCACCAATGACAAAGAAGGGAATGCCTAAGGAGTCGGTTATCCCTTTAAAGAGACAAAGGGCTTCCACGATGGGTTTTTCAATCTTCCCTGATAAGTTGAACAATATGCTGGTCATAAATCATTTTCGCGGTCTCAATGTTTCTCTCATTCCCTGTTGCTAAGAGGTCCGCGTAAATAAGGATAGGATGGACGAGATCTTCGTATTTCCATATTTCAGGTGGTTTCCAGAATCTCTTCAGGATTTCGACATCCCCGGCTTCATCTTTCCTCAGTCTGTTCTCGGCTAACAATGGATTAAGCTGCTGGAGTGTTGTATAGATGGTTATGATTTCAGGTTGAAGATATTGAGTAAGCCTTGCAGCAGCGACCTCTGCTCCCCACTGCGCTTTTAGAGGATCGAGTTTTTTTTGTCGCCACCATTCGTGGTCGCCCCTGAAGCGCCCCAATGTAAGTTTTGGTCTTAATTGTTCAGGATAAGCTGCGATCCATCGTTGCAACAAATTTGGCTTCTGGGTTAATCTTTGGCCCCGTTTTCCCATGTCCAATAGAAACCTTAACTCCTTTAATTCTTTCATGATCCAGTCAACTGTCCCCAGGGCCACCTCCGCTTCGGCAGCAATCTCCCGATATGTTTTATCCTCCAAGCCGGGATTGCAGAGGAAGGCATAAATTACTTTAAGCCCCGCAGGTTTAAAGGTTCGTTTAGGGGGAGGGGTTTTGACAATATCAGGCTTGTTCCCTTTTACAAAAATGTATAGCGGAGGCTGGTTGATAAAGGCGTTTCCAGCCGTATCTATAAATTCTGTCCCGTTCTGCTTCAATTCGTCCGCCAGTTGTGGATTGATGTATTTTGCCACCAGCAAAAGTGGATGGTGGAAGTCAGCTTTGCGCATTATCGCCAACAACTTGTCAGCCTTCGTCAGATTGGCTTTGATCTCAGCGTAGTACTTTATTTCTTTGCGCTGCATTACTATCCGCAAAAGGTAATCTGCACGAATCCTGGGATCGCGAACAGGGTTTACCGCCTTGATTTCTGCCTGTCCGGGAAGGTTATTCCTAAGTGCCTCCAGGGCAAGCTGCAAAAACTCATTTTCTTTCTTTTTTCCCATGGGATGATCCATCAAGTTCACTAAGCATTATTGTTCACTGTTTATGAACATACTATAATAATGAACAAATGTCAAGATATCTCTGGGTCGATCAATGAACCAGGGGTTATACGTAGGATCGATGCCTACCGGCGATGGGCTCGATGGAGATGACCCCTGCCCCCGGAATACCTGGTTGACCGATTTTAGCTCTTGCAGAGTTCCTGTGATAAAAACGGTGTAACCAAAGTGTAACTGTCTTAACCTAAAATAATCCAAAATAACCAAAGCTATTCCAACTTGACTTCTCTAAGTGCTTGATTTATAAGTATTCAAAAATGATGGGAAATCGCCCGGTGGTTGGGTATTGACTCAAAATCCCGCGGGGCTCACACCCCGTGTCGGTTCGATTCCGACCTCCGGCACCCATTCTATTTCCTTAAAAGTCAAGTGAATGTTTTCAACAACGCCCCCTTCGTCAGAACATGCAATTCACTTCTTGGTATAATATAATTTATTAAAAAAGAATGGTCATCGTCGTTTAAAACCAAAATCAGTTGATGGGAGCTAAAGATGATTGAAAAAAGTGAAAACAAGAAAACCTTAGAAGAAGCGGTTCGTTTTGAGATTGACGGTCGAGAGTTTTTCCTCAAAGCTGCGGAGAAGGCTAAGACCTATATTGCAAAGGTGATTTTCCAGACGATTGCTGAAGAGGAGCTGGACCATATCCGAAGGGTTAAAAAGATCTATGAAAGCGATAATGTTTCTGAAAAGCAGGAGATTCTACACACGGCCTCGAAGGAAACGACCCTCCAGAATATCTTCCAGAAAGCAAGAGAACAGATGGGTACGGATTTCAGTGTGAATTCGGATGAGAGAGAAGCCATCCGCCTGGCGATCCAACTAGA
>VGSD01000478.1 GCA_016875155.1 Deltaproteobacteria bacterium
ATTCAACCGTTTTAAGTACCCGTAAAACGATTTCTCCGAACTCCGAACTCATGACTCCGAACTATTTATCACTCCATCTCCTTAACTCAAACCGATCAGGAGGTGTGTACCTTAAAAAAGAGCGATGCTCCATCCAGTCGCCCACATTGAAATAGAAACACCTTTTCCCATCTATCTTTTCCTCCACTTCCTCTGGGAAATGGGAGTGGCCAAGGATGACCATATCAAACCCCTCTAAAAATTTTTGATGGGCAAAATTTCTAAATTCAGGAGGTGAACCAGAGGAAAGGACGCCGTGATTTCTTTCATAACTCCTCTGGCTGAGCCACTTCGCAACACGACGGGCAAATCCGGGTCCCACTTTTTCGATAAGGCTATACGTCCACTGATTCTTTAGTATTTTTCTGAAGGCCCGGTATTGATAGAGTTTCGGGTTCGATAGGTCTCCGTGGGCGATAAAACTCCTTCTCTCACCTATCCTTTCCTCATGGCCTTCACGAAAAACCTCCACCTCCATCCCGAATCTTTCTGAAAAGAAGGAGTGGAGGAAGAAATCGTGATTTCCCTCAAAATATTTAATTCTGATCCCCTCACGATAGAGCACTTGAAGCCCTTCTAAAACGGGAAGGTAATCTGCGAAAGGAAAAACCTCCTCGCTGGCAGGGTTCTTTTTAAATCCAAAGAGAAATTCGAACAAGTCACCTAAAATCACCAGGTGGCTCATCCGTTCCTTCTCTGAATTTAAGAATCTTACAAAGACCTCCATCTCCTCGGGTTCTTTCCCGCTTAAATGGGCATCAGAGACGAAGATCCAATCTTTTTCGGTTTGAGTCAAACTCACTCCTTTACCTTCCTACTCCGCAGTAACGAAAGCCCAGCTTCTTCATATGGGGCGGGTCATAAACATTCCTCAGGTCGATGAAGTTCGGCTCCTTCAATAAGGTTTTAATCCGAAGGAGGTCAAGCCGCCGGAATTGATTCCACTCAGTCACGAGAACAAGGGCATCGGCTCCATGGGCCACATCATAGGCATTCTGTCCGTATTCCACTTTGGGAAGGACTGACTTTGCCTCTTCCATAGCCGCCGGGTCAAATGCCTTCACCTTTGCCCCCATTTGGAGAAGCCCTTGTATGATGGCAATCGAGGAGGACTCCCTGATGTCATTCGTATTCGGTTTGAAGGAAAGTCCAAGAATGCCGATTGTTTTCCCTTTGAGATCTCCCACCATCTCCTTAATCTTTTCCACCATCCTCTGCTTCTGAATTTCGTTTGCCTGGATGACAGAATCGAGAATTCTAAAGGTGTATCCCTTCTCGTGAGCGATTCGCGAAAGGGCGCGGGTATCTTTCGGAAAGCAAGATCCACCATACCCTGGACCCGGATGAAGAAATTTTTTCCCGATTCTTCCATCCAACCCCATGGCCTTCGCCACATGGTGAACATCTGCTCCCACCTTTTCGCAGAGATTCGCAATCTCATTGATGAAGGTCACCTTCGTGGCCAAAAAGCTGTTCGTCGCATATTTAATCATCTCCGCAGACTCGAGAGAGGTAAGGATGAAGGGGGTCTCGATCAGGTATAAGGCGCTGTAAATATCCTTCATGATTGCCATCGCCTGCTCACTTTCCGCCCCAATGACGACCCGGTCCGGTCGCATGAAGTCCTCTATCGCAGAACCTTCTCTAAGAAACTCCGGATTGGAGACGATGTCGAAAGGAACAGGCTGTGTCTGATGTTTCTGAATCAATTCCTTCAGCCAGCGGGCTGTTCCTACAGGGACGGTTGACTTCATCACGACGGCCTTGTATCCGTCCATCCAGTGGGCAATCTCTTTCGCCACCTCCTCAATAAACCGGAGATCCGCAGAACCATCCTCTCTGGGAGGTGTTCCCACAGCGATGAAGATCACCAGGCTCGATTTTACTCCCTCTTCGATGTTCGAGGAAAATCGGAGTCTGCCCTCTCTCACACTTTTTGCCACCAGATTCTCCAGCCCAGGCTCGTAGATTGTCACCTTCCCTCGCTTCAGAAGATCAACTTTCTGAAGATCATTATCCACACAGATCAGATTCATTCCAAATTCTGCCAGACAGGCTCCGGTCACCAGTCCCACATAACCTGTTCCGATGATGCAGATGTTCATGGTCGACTCCTTGCTCAAGTGGATTTCCCATTATCGGGCTGGATGGATAAAAACTCTTTTACGGCTTCAGACCACGGTCGAAGCTCGATCCCTATGACCTGTTTGAGCTTTTGAGTGCTGAGCACCGAATACGATGGCCGGACTGCTTTCCGGTCCAAATCTTCGGAAGAGATGGGGATGACATTCACTGCTTCCATTCCCGAAAACCTTAGAACCGTCCGACCAAAGTCATACCACGAGCAAAAACCACTGTTAGTCACATGAAAGATTCCACTTGCTTTTTTCCGGATCAACTCTGAGATGGCCTTTGAAAGATCAACCGTATAAGTTGGGGAACCAACTTGATCGTTCACGATCGAGAGAACCTCTTTCTCTTTTGCATGACGGAGAATAGTCGTGACGAAATTCCTTCCATATCTGCCATAGAGCCATTGGGTCCGGATGATCAAACCATCTTCGGCTAATTCCAGAATAGACTGCTCCCCTTTCCATTTTGAACGCCCATAGATATTGAGGGGATTGGGAGGGTCGCCTTCGAGGTAGGGGGCTTTCTTCTTTCCGTCGAAGACATAGTCGGTGCTCAGGTAAATCGCCTTCGCCCCGCATTGCTTGGCACCCAGAGCGATATGTCTCATCCCATCCGCATTGACACCAAAGGTCTCCTGTTCATTCAACTCACAACCATCCACATCCGTATATCCAGCCAGATTGATCACCATTGCCGGCCGAACA
>VGSD01000479.1 GCA_016875155.1 Deltaproteobacteria bacterium
GCGAGGCCTGTTCTTCCGCAGATGAAAAGTGGACTTTCAACGTCAGATCAATCATTTTTCCCGGGGTCTCTCTCCGCCACTCCTCCAATGAGGAATAAGTAAATCCATCGATGATATCGGCTTCATCAACCGCCTGTGTGAAGTGTGGCGGAAGCTCCATTCTTTCTGAAAAATAGTCGAAGACCACCCGGCTACAACTCAGTTTCAGGTCGAACCGACCGGGAATAGATGCTGGATCAATCTTTCGGTATTCGAGTTCCTGCCGGTTTCCCTCATGGTGGTCGAACCAGAGTCCGCATTGGAGTGGGTAAGGGAGGTCGCAGACCACATCTTTTTCGGTGATGGTGATCTGGGACCGAAGAATGGTCAGGGGTCCAGCAAAGAGGATTTTTCCTACGCCCAACGCCCGTGCGCAAAGGGCGGCACTCACGATGCCGTCAAAATCGTTGTGTGTGACGATCTTTTCATAACTCCTTGTAGAATCCGTAAGGGAAGCACGCTCCATGGTCTAAATTTAACAAAGATCAAAGGTTGGGTCAATGGTTGCATCTCTTGACAAAAAGGGGTTCCCCTCTTAAAATGAAATTGAAATTCAATTTCAAAAAGGGGACCCCATGGAGGCCGACCAATTTAAAGCCCTGATTTATGAAGAGGGGCTGAAATCCACCCGGCAGAGGGCAGACATTCTCGACGTCTTTCTCAATTCCACCGGCCATAAGAATCTGACGGAGATCTATGCCCAGGTGGCCAGGATTAATCCGAAGATCGGTTATACCACCGTCTATCGGACCCTAAAGCTTCTCACCCGCCTGGGCCTCGCCACAGAACGGAAATTTGCCGATGGGGAGACCCGATATGAATCCGCTTCTGAAGGAACCCACCATGACCACCTGATCTGTCTCCGGTGCGGCAAGATCATCGAATTCAAGGAAGATGCGATTGAATCCCTTCAGGAGCGGATCGCAAAACGTCATGGTTTCAAATACTTTCACCACCGCATGGAGCTTTACGGTTACTGCGACCCGTGCGCCCGTAAAAAGTCCCCTCCCCGGAGAAAAGGTTGATGGATTCCTCCCATAAAGAACTTAAACCAAAAATTCCCCATGATGAGAAAGTGATCCTGATTGGTAATCCCAATGTGGGGAAATCGGTCATCTTCAACTACCTTACGGGAAAATATGTCATCGTCTCCAATTACCCCGGGACTACGGTCGAAGTGGCCACCGGCACAATGTCCAGCAAAGAAAAAAGATATCAGGTCGTTGACACTCCGGGCATCAATTCCCTCATCCCCACCTCAGAAGATGAGAAGGTCACCCGTGACATCCTCCTGAAAGAACCTTACACGTATCTGATCCAGGTCATCGACACAAAGAATATCAGACGGGGACTCCTCATCTCGATTCAACTCCTTGAAATGGAACTCTCCTTTCTTACGGTCCTCAATATGTGGGACGAGGCAAAAAGCAGAGGCATCGAAATCAACCTCAAGAAACTCTCAGAGGATCTGAGAATGCCGACTCTCAAAGCAGTGGCTACCCGGAGAAAAGGCGTTGAAAAAATCAAGGAAAACCTGCAATTGAATCCTCCTTCTTTTCCTGCCATCGCCTATCCAGAAGCTATCGAGGATGGTGTTGCTCGAATCGTCCCCTCTCTTCCGGAAGCCCCTATCTCAAAACGTTCTCTTGCGTTGATGCTTCTCTCAGGGGACGAAAGTCTCGCCGAATGGCTTCACCAGAATCTGCCGGAAGAGGAAATCCTCAAGATGGATAGCATTCGTCAGGAGGTTCAGGCCCGTTTTAGCGATCCTATTGGATATCTGATCAATCAGGCGCGCCTCAAAAGAGCGGATGAAATCCTTTCCCGGGTGAGAACCTCTTCGGAAAAAGTTCCCAGGACGATCTCCGCTCATCTCGGAAATTTGATGATTCATCCTTTCTGGGGAATTCCGATTCTACTCTTCGTTCTTTTTCTTACGTATGAATTTGTCGGAGTCTTCGGTGCCCAGATCAGTGTCGAATTCCTTGAAGAAACCTTCTTTGGAGAATGGCTGCTTCCCCCTCTGACCCAACTCATTCAACGGTATATCCCGATTCCGATTCTTCAAGATCTTCTGGTTGGTCCTTATGGAATCCTGACCATGGCCTTAACTTATGCGATCGCCATTGTCCTGCCGATTGTGGGTTGTTTCTTCATCATCTTTGGGTTGATGGAAGATTCTGGATATCTACCCAGGCTGGCGGTGATGAGCAATCAAATCTTCAAAAAGATGGGGCTCAACGGCAAGGCGGTCTTGCCCATGGTCCTCGGCCTCGGATGCGATACCATGGCTACGATGACGACCCGCATCCTTGATACTGACAAGGATCGTACCATCGTCACTCTCTTATTGGCACTCGGAGTGCCCTGCTCCGCCCAGCTTGGGGTCATCCTGGGCATGTTTTCAGGCCTTCCGATCTTTTATCTCCTCACCTGGATTTTCCTCATCGGGTTTATCATCGTATTGGTAGGATATTTGGCAGCTAAGCTCCTCCCCGGGGAAGCTTCTGATTTCATCCTGGAAATTCCACCCCTGAGGGTTCCTCAGCTTAAAAACATCGTTGTGAAAACCCTCGCCCGGATCGAATGGTATCTGAAGGAGGCGGTTCCCCTCTTCATCCTGGGGACCCTCTTCCTTTTTATCATGCACCAGACTCAAGGGCTGGCAGTGCTTGAACAGGTCTCTACTCCTATCATTGTCCATCTCCTCGGGCTTCCGGCAAAAGCTACAGAGGCTTTCATTGTCGGGTTCTTAAGGAGAGATTACGGAGCGGCTGGCCTCTTCATCCTCGCCAGAGACGGACTCCTTG
>VGSD01000480.1 GCA_016875155.1 Deltaproteobacteria bacterium
ATGCTGCCATTTCTCTTAGGAGATGCACTGAAGGCAGCCGTTGCCATTGTCCTCGCCCGTGCAGTCAGACCGATGTTGAATCGACAGACACAAACTGCCTCCACCCTCACCCCCACCCTCTCCCATCGAAGGGAGAGGGAGAGAGAGCAATGATTGAACTCCGAAACCTCCATCATCGATATCCTGACGGGACTTATGCTTTGAGAGGAATAGATCTCACGATCTCAAAGGGTGAATTTCTTCTCATCTGCGGGTCCAACGGAAGCGGTAAAACCACCCTGCTCCGTATCATGAGCGGTCTTATGAAACCCACGGATGGATCCATTTCTATAAATGGCCTTGATCCTGTTAAAGACCCTCGGAAAGTTAGACAGATCGTGGGGATGGTCTTTCAAGACCCTGACAGTCAGATTGTTGGGGAAACTGTCAGAGAAGATATTGCTTTCGGACCTGAAAATTTAGGATTCTCTTTAAAGGAAGTCAACGAGCGGGTGGACTGGGCGCTCGAGAAGATGGACCTTCAGGATCTTTCAGAAAAACCCTGCTATTTACTCTCGGGGGGCGAAAAGAGGCGGCTTGCCATTGCCGGCGTGATAGCCATGAATCCAGAGGTGATTCTCTTTGACGAGCCCTTCTCCCATCTCGATTATCCGGGAATTCAAGAAGTCCTGAAGTATATGACCCAGTTACATCAGGAAGGACACACCTTAATTGTGACCACCCACGATGTCGAAAAGGTGATCGCCCATATTGATCGAATAGCCATCATTCAAAAAGGGGAAATTAAAGCCTCAGGCCTCCCTGACCATCTTGTGAAAGAACTCCCGCAATTTGGGGTCCGACCTCCCTGTTATGTGCTTCTCGGAGGAGAGAAAATCTCATGGCTCGAATAGCCCTTCACTACTTTCCCGGAAATTCTCCTCTCCACCGATGGGATGGACGCTGTAAATTCTTCGGGCTCCTGATGATCACGGCAACCCTGATTCAGACGAATATCTCATTATTCATCTTCGATTCAATCCTGCTCGTCGCCCTCTTCTTCCTTTCACGATTTCCCATCAAACAGCTTCTGCGAGAGCTGAGATTCTGGGCCATCTTCCTCTTCATCCTGTTTCTCTTCCAGGCTCTTTTGGCTCCAGGAACCCGTCTTCACTCATTTCATTGGCTCCCTGTCAGCAAGGAAGGGCTACTTTTGGGAGGATTGACCTGCTGGCGACTGGGTTTGATCTTTGGTTATACCGTGCTCTTTACAGCCGTGACCCGACCCCGCGAGCTTCGAGATGCTTTGATCTGGATCTTAAAACCAATTCCTTTTTTGCCTGAGAGAAGGATTGGACTGATGGTCACGCTCACGCTCCGTTTCTTTTCACGCACGCTCGATTGGGTTGAAGAGGTGAGCCTCGCTCATCAAGCACGCTTAGGCGATCAAAACAAAAATCCTTTCCGTAAAGCAAAACTTCTCGCCCTACCGGTTCTCAGGCGCTCCCTTCTTGAGGTCGAAGAAGTCACCTTCGCCCTCGCCGCAAGAGGCTACCGAGATGACCTATCCATTCATCTTTCGAAAATATCCCTATTTCACCTTATCCCACTCTTTATTCTCCTGGGACTCTTCATGATGATCTTTATTTTTTTTTAAGTTAATTCATTAAAAAAAATAGCCGCAACGTTTTGCGGCTATTTTTACCACCCCCCCTTTATTCCTTTATATTCAGAAGGCTTTTGACCCTCTTTCTTTCATTGATTAAGCTGGAGACAGTTTAGGAATCAAGAAGGAGAAGAACCCTTCCTTCTCGTTCTCCCGTTCGATCTTCTCAAAGGCGCACTCCACCGCGGAACGGATCTCCTCCATATCCACCGGTTTCATCGCCTGATAAAAGATGCCGGCACCCCGGAGCCTTCTCACCAGGCTGAGGGATTCTTCTGATGAGATCATGATGACCTGAATCTTCGAATTGACCTTTTTCAAGAGGGAAACGACATCGCAGGCCTTTAACCCCTCGATCTCATCATCCAGAAGAAGAACCTCAAAATGATTTTTCTGCACCTTCCGGATCATCTCGCTCAAGACCTTGGCCGTTTCCACCCGGTACCCTTTCCCGTGAAAATAGGTGTTCATCGACCTGACCCATAAATCATCCTGATATGCGATGAGAATCTTTTTGTTTTGCATGGTAACCCCTCCTCATACCTCTACGGGTACTTCAGCCCTTCGATAAGGGATGAACGCCGATCCAATCAAGGAAGTCAGAAGAATTCCTGCAGGTATCATCTGTGCCAGCACAACGATGATTCCGAAGGTCAGGAAGAACCAGACTCCGAGAAGCCCTATTCCCCTGATCCCCCCTGCATAAGCAACCACCAGAGAACCCAATGCGATTGCCAGAACCAGAACCAGACTCAGAATTGCCAGAATTTTTTTCATGCTTTTAGACATTGGATTTCACCTCTTCTCGATTTTCTCTTCGGTTACTTTTTCACAGCCACAGGCTCAGCACCGGGGAGGACTGCTTCTTCCTCAACCTTCTTCTCTTTCTTGAATGCCATGGTTGCAGTTGTTCCGATGAAGCTGAAGAAGAGAATGGCTGCCGGGATCAGTTGAAGAAGGATGATGACCGCTCCGATAATAACAAAAACCCAGAGAGCCGGTCCTGCCTCTTTGAGGCTGATTGACCTCGCAAATGCCGGAGAAGCCACCAAACTCATTAACCCTACCATTAAAGCAACCTTTAGTCCTTTTACTCTTTTTTCCATTGTCGTTTCCTCCTCTCTTTGATTTTCAACCTATACTTAGCATTTCCCATGCCAAAATTAAAATAATTTATAATTTATTGATATAATTGAAT
>VGSD01000481.1 GCA_016875155.1 Deltaproteobacteria bacterium
GAAAAATACTTGAACCCATGAACCCTTGAACCCTTAAAAAGGAGGAAGCGTGATTGAGATTGATTTTAAAAAAGGGGATGGGTTGATTCCGGTGATCATTCAGGATGAGGCAACCCTTCAGGTGCTGATGTTAGGTTATATGAACCAGGAGTCATGGGAAGAGACACTGAAGACAGGGAAGGTAACCTTCTGGTCACGATCCCGTAAGAAACTCTGGTTAAAAGGGGAGACCTCGGGCCATGTCCAGGAAGTGAAAGGGATCTATCTCGACTGCGATGGAGACACGCTACTGATCAAAGTCAATCAGATCGGAGGGGCAGCCTGCCATACGGGTTTTCAAAGTTGTTTCCATCACCGGCATGAAAGGGGAAGATGGAAGATTTCCGGAAAAAAAATATTTGATCCGAAGGAGGTATACGGAAAGTGAACATACTGAAATTAGGGATTCCAAAGGGGAGTCTTGAGAATGCCACAATCGAACTCTTCAGGAAATCAGGCTGGAAGATTCTGGTCAGCTCGCGCAGTTACTTTCCCATGGTGGATGATGAAGAAATTCGCTGTACTCTGGCCCGGGCCCAGGAGATGTCGCGATTTGTGGAGGCAGGCACTCTGGATGTTGGGCTGACAGGAAAAGACTGGATTCAAGAGAATGGTTCTGATGTCGTCGTTGTTCAGGATCTGGTCTATTCTAAGACGAGTACGGTTCCTGCACGATGGGTCCTGGTGGTTGCAGAGGATTCTCCCATCCGTAGTATCAAGGATCTGGAAGGCAAGAAGATCTTCACGGAACTGGTCAATTTTACCCGGCGCTATTTCAGTGAAAGAGGGATTAAGGTTGATGTGGAGTTCTCGTGGGGTGCGACTGAAGGAAAGGTGATCGAGGGGCTCTGTGATGCGATTGTTGAGGTGACAGAGACCGGAAGCACTTTAAGGGCGAACAAACTCCGAATCGTGGAGGAACTGCTTCAGACCAATACCCAGCTCATTGCCAATCGTAAAGCCTATCAGGACCCATGGAAAAAGGAGAAGATTGAGCAGATATCGCTCCTTCTCCAGGGAGCCCTCCGGGCCGATGGCATGGTAGGACTTAAGATGAATGTCTCAGCCAATGATTTGAAGAGTGTGATCGAAATCGTTCCGAGCATCACAGGGCCCACGATCTCCAATCTCTTTCAGAGCGACTGGTTTGCCATTGAAGTGATGGTCTCCGAAAAGGTAGTTCGGGAACTCATCCCGAAACTCCTAAAACGGGGTGCCGTCGGAATCATCGAATATCCCCTGAATAAAGTCATCTAATTTTCGATTTGCAATTGCCGGGTTGTGAGTGGTTCAAGACTACTTCCGGGGAAGGGGTTAGAAGGAAAAAATAGTAAGAGGATCACCCCAACCCTATAGGTATGAACTGCTTTGGAATCCACTTTTCCCCAACCCCCTACTATTACAACTTAACCTTCACATTGTAATAAATTGACCTAAACGGACATGGGTGAACCGTTCAGAAAGGCTTCGGGGCGAACCTTCAGGCCGATGTGCACCTACATATCTAACCCATACTGGAATTCACCTTTGGTGAAGTCTGGTGATTCCCTTAAGACATCCGATTAACCGCCATTCGAAGCCTTGGAGGGCGGTTTACCCATGGCCGTTTGTGCAACCGCAAGGTTAAAAAACGTTGTTGACATACTAACTATCATAGTCTATATTATAATAAAAACTTCTGGAGGTTGGAATGAAGACTTTGACAGCTCTTGACTTAAGGAAGAAGCTCGGCTCCGTCCTGAATGATGTATCGAAAAAAGGGGAACAGGTGATAATCTCCAGAGCAAATAAGCCTCTTGCCGTGCTGATCTCGCTCGATGAGTACGAAGAGAAGGTGCTGAAAAAGAACCGGGAAAGAAGGCTTGAGGAAATATCGGCTGAGATGAACCGGTGGAAAAAGAGACACTTGAAAGAGACTGCCAATATCGATATCGTCAAGATCATTAGAGAGGTCAGAGAAGGAAGATGATCGTTCTTGATGCCTCTGTGGCCCTTAAATGGATTTTTGGAGAGGAGGAAGGAGGAGAAACAGCAGGACCTTATAAAGAGGGACATGTGACCGGAAAAGAACCCATAGCGGTTCATAGCCTCTTCTTTTATGAAATTGCCAATGTTTTGGCCACAAAGACCCGGTTAAATTCGAAAGATGCAGCCGAAGCCTTTTCTTTAATATGGAACTTTGATCTTGAGGTATTTGGTCTGGGTCTTGATGAATTTTTAGAGGGAATCACCTTATCCCGGCAATATGGAATAACCCTCTATGATGTGGCTTACGTCGTTCTCGCCAGAAAATTAGGATGCCCGTTCGTCACATCTGACAGAAACCTTTATAGAAAGCTTAAGGACTTGAAGGAACTACGGATCGTGTAATTGACTTTGATAATGGTTTTCATGCCTCGCGGGGTGAGTTACCTGGCAGTGAGGGAACCAGAGTGAGATGGTCAGAAGACGAAACGAGGTGCCGTAGGAATCATCGAATATCCCCTGAATAAAGTCATCTGAGAGCAGTTTCCCGGCTTCCATATAATTAAAGGGGGAGATGAGGTTTCTGGAATGGAAAATAAGTGAATAGATTGAATAACGTCCCCCTGTTAAGGAGCGGAGGATTTATGAGCAAAAAGAATGAGATGCTGGAGGAATATGACTTCAGTAAACCCCGTTAGAAGCTAATCTTCGCACGGGGCAAGCAGCGGGGCTTTCTAACGGGGTAGAGGCAAGCGGGGATCGGTGATCCCCCAAAAGGGTAAAACCAGGATTACAATCTTCATCGATACGGATATATTGGAGTGGTTTAGGGATGAAGC
>VGSD01000482.1 GCA_016875155.1 Deltaproteobacteria bacterium
AAAGGGTCATCGGATTCAACCTTCGTCCCTCAACTTCAGAGCCAATATCATGGGAATGAAAATGCTGGGTGTTCAGTGGATCATCGGCGTCAGCGCCGTTGGCTCCATGAAGGAAAACATCCACCCTGGAGATATGATCATCCCCAATCAATTTATCGATCGTACCGTGGGGCGCACAAACACCTTCTTCAGCAATGGTGTCGTCTGCCACATCAGCTTTGCTGATCCGGTCTGCCCTGCTCTAAGCCAGATTCTTGCCAACTCTGGAAAAGAAGTGGGAGCAACCGTCCATCCAGAGGGAACCTATATCTGCATCGAAGGGCCTCAATTTTCAACACGGGCCGAATCAAAACTATATCGTTCCTGGGACGTGGATATCATTGGAATGACCAATCTCCCGGAGGCAAGGCTTGCCCGAGAGGCGGAAATCTGTTACGCCACCATCGCCTTTGCGACCGACTACGACTGCTGGCATCAGGAAGCAGGCGATGTCTCCATTGGAGAAGTCTTAAGAATTCTTGCCCAGAGCGCCCGAACCGCTAAAAGCACCATTCGGACTGCGGTGAGGCACCTACCTGAAAAGAGGGATTGTATCTGTTCGGAGGCATTAAAGCACGCATTAATCACAAGCAAGAAGTTGATCCCTGACAAAACAAAGAAGGATCTGGAACCAATTATAGGGAAGTATTTGTAGAACAGGAAAACGCATGGTGCCCCCTCACCCCATCCCTCTCCCCAAATGGGGAGAGGGTGATGATGAGGAAAAATGAAATTTCTGGCTGATCGTACACTGGGGAAGTTGGCAAAGGGATTGAGGATGCTTGGTTACGATGCTGTTTATTTCCGCGGTGAAGACCTTCATCAGCTCCTCCATCTGGCACGTCAGGAAGACCGGATCATCCTGACCCGTGATACGAAACTCGGATTGAGAAGACCGAAAGATCGTATCCTCACTATCATCGAGAATGACCCTTCTGGCCAGTTGAAGGAAGTCGTTCAAAAAGGTTGCCTCACCCTCAATGAAGAAAAACTTTACACCCGATGCCTTCTCTGTAACGAACCCATTGAGGAAATTTCACGGGATCAAGCAGAGGGCAAGATCCCAGATTTTATCTTTCATCAGCAAAAGGATTTTTTTAGATGTCCCCGATGTGATCGGATCTACTGGCAGGGGTCGCATCTGGAAAATATGCAGAAAAAAGTTAAAGAACTCATTGGAAATTTCAAAAAATCTGAAATTTAATGCTTTATTTAATGAAGTTATAAAAAACCGGAAAAGATCTTGATTGTCATTCCGGCGAAAGCTCGGTTTTCCGCCCGAGGCGGACCCGCTTCTGGTGGGCGAGTCGCAACGACCGGAATCCAGTTGTTTCGAATATTTATTAAAACACTGGACACCGGTTTCCACCGGTGAGACGACATTTTACGAAACCCTCGAAAGTTTAAAAAGATGCGTATCATCAGTGGAGCATCAAAAGGCAGAAGGTTAGTAACCCCCAGGGGTTATGCCTTGCGTCCCACCTCTGACCGGGTCAAGGAATCCATTTTCAACATCCTCGGAGAGGAGGTCGAAGGTAAAATCGTTCTCGACCTTTTTGCCGGCACAGGCAACCTTGGAATCGAAGCCCTGAGCCGGGGGGCAAAAAGAACCTGCTTCGTCGAGAAGGCAAAGGATGCTTTACGAATGATTCAGAAAAACCTTCTCCAATGCGACTTCTCCGGACAGGCCGAGATCATTCCAAAAGAAGTGGATCGTGCCATCACCCTTCTTGAGGCAAGGAAGGAGTCTTTTGATCTCATTCTGATGGATCCCCCCTATGAGAAAGGATGGGTCCAACGAACTCTGGTCAAATTGAATAACCACAACATCTATCATGAAGGTTCAGTCCTGGTGATTGAACATAGCCGCCACGAACCCCTTCCTCAGAAGACCGGACAGTGGTCTGTCGTTAAACAGAGGAAGACAGGAGACACCATCATATCCATCTTACAGGCAGGCAGTAATTCACAGGAGGGTAAATGAGATGGGAAAGAAGATGAAAGGAGAAACAAACGAAATGGGAAAAGTCGCTATCTACCCCGGATCTTTTGATCCCCTCACCTATGGTCATATCGATATTGTAGAAAGGGCACTCGAGATTTTTGATAAAGTGATCCTCGCCATTGCCCAAAATGGAGACAAAAAGTCTCTCTTCACCATTGAGGAACGAATGGAGATGGCGAAATTGATCTTTAAAGACAGCCCTCATGTCATCGTCGATTGCTTTAAGGGTCTCCTCGTCAGCTATGTCGAAAAGACCAATGCCAAGGTATTGCTGAGGGGACTTCGGGCAACTTCTGACTTCGAATACGAATTTCATATGGCCTCCATGAACCGGAGCCTCAGTCCACATCTGGATACACTTTTCATGATGACCAGCAAGGATTATTTCTTCGTCTCCTCCCGAACGATCAAAGAGGTGGCGAAATTAGGTGGAACGGTAGAGGGATTGGTCCCGGATCTCGTCGCTCGCCGGTTGAAGGAAAAGTTTAAACTGCCGGTTGGCAAAAAGAGACCCATTGGTTGGGACGACTAAAACAATAGGATTCCAGGAATCAAGGATTCAAGGGGTCAAGTGAAAATGAAATTAACCCTTGAACCCTGGGACCCTTGAACCCTTGAATCCTATTTTATGAAAACACTGATTCTCTGTGATTTTGATGGAACGATCAGCATTAAAGACATGGGGTATGTCCTGCTCAACCGGTTCAGTTCTGGAGATTGGGAGGCGATTGACCGGGATTTCTGCGAGGGCAAGATCGGATCGAAGGAAGCTTACTCCCGTATCTCAAAGATTCT
>VGSD01000483.1 GCA_016875155.1 Deltaproteobacteria bacterium
GTCATAGTCCGTTCGTGGTGAGGCTCTCGAACCATGAACGGAATTACGACACAGCCTCCTAAGGGGAGGTTACCCACTCAGTTCCCGGATGAACCGAAACAAAAAAGGTACTTGTGCTATTTCATTATTTTTGCTAAATTCCAGGCGACCTTAAGTTGGCCATGATGAGACTGCCCCGAAAAGACTTTGAAAGGATTGTGATTTCAGCCCTGAAGGGGTTACCCAAATCCATAAAAAATAGAATGGAGAATATTGATGTGGTGATCGAGGATCAAGCCTCTCCGGATCTCCTTTCGGAGATGGGCCTTCATTCCCCCTCCGACTTATTGGGACTCTATCAGGGAGTTCCCATCGACCGGAGGGGGTTTTACTATGGGAATGTCCTTCCGGATAAGATCACCCTCTTTCAACATCCCATCGAATCAATCTGTCGTACAAAAGAAGAGATTGCAGAAAAAGTCAGGGAGGTGGTCGTCCATGAGGTGGGGCACTACTTCGGGCTGGACGAGGAGAGGTTAGAAGAGCTGGAGGAGGAATGAATTAATGCTGGAGGATGGAGGTTAGAGGCAAATTCCAGAGCCTCAAACGGCTTGCTATTGAATTGAAGAAAGTGTTAAGTTTGAAAAACTTATCTTACCAATAATTTTACAAATTCCTTATTTTTTAGAGGAGGGTGGATGATGGAAAAGTGGATGGGGGGGGATATGCATCCGAGTTACCGAATTCTGATGGGTCCAGGACCGAGCAATGTCCATTACCGGGTTTATCAGGCGATGTCAAACCCGGTCATTGGGTATCTTGATCCCCAGATCCTGGCCTGCATGGATGAAATCAGCGAGATGTTGAGAGGCGTGTTCCAGACAAAAAACCAGGTCACCCTGGCCATCTCCGCAACAGGGAGCGCTGGAATGGAGACCTCCTATGTCAATTTTGTTGAGCCGGGAGATGTGGTCGTCATTGGCGTCAGCGGCTTCTTTGCAGACCGGATGACTCAGGTTGCCTCCCGAAGCGGAGCAAAAGTCATCCGGGTCGAGGGAGAATGGGGGAAGATGATCGATCCGGAAAAGGTGATCAAGGTGTTGAAGGAACATCCCGAAGCCAAGATCTGCGGCATGGTCCATGGAGAGACGTCCACTGGGGTGAGGCAGCCCCTCGAAGAGATCGGGGCATATTGCAAAAGAAAAGAGATCCTTTTTGTGGTGGATGCGGTCACCACCCTGGGGGGATATCCGGTCAAGGTAGATGAATGGTCCATTGACGTCTGCTATGCGAGCTCCCAGAAGTGCCTTGGTGTTCCGCCCGGGCTTTCTCCAATTACCGTCAGCCCGAAGGCCATGGATGTGCTCCGTTCACGCAAAACTCCGGTGCAGAGTTTTTACCTTGATCTCACTCTACTCGAAAAATACTGGGGAACAGAAAGGGTCTATCACCATACCGCCCCTGTATCCTTGTTCTATGCGATGAGGGAAGGATTGCAAATCATCTTTGAAGAGGGGTTAGAGGCAAGATTCGAACGTCATCAGACGTTGGGCGATCGTTTGAAGATGGAGCTGGAGAGACTTGGGTTCAAACTCTTTGCTCAGGAAGGATATCGCCTACCCATGTTGACCGCCGTGGTTCTCCCCGATGAGATGGACGATGCCAAGACCCGGTCGAGGCTTTTAAATGAGCACAATATTGAGGTGGGAGGAGGATTGGGCTACCTGAAAGGCAAAGTATGGAGGGTCGGCCTCATGGGAGAAACCTGCAAGCTCCGTTACATCCATTGCCTGACCGGGGCGTTAAGGGAAATACTGACTTGATTGCCGAATAGATAGAAATAGGGGGCATCCGCGAAATTTCAACTTATGTTCTCTTTTTAATTACCTGAAATTAAGGCATATTCACGGATTTTTCCGCTATTTAGGGATTATGAAAAATTGCTTTAATCTTTCTTACAGTTTCCGGTAAATGTCTCGTCGGTGGCCAATGGCGTGGATCACTATCGTTCTTTCATCATGAATAATCTCATATATCACCCGGTAATCACCTATGCGAAGTTTATAAAACCCCACAAGATTCCCTCTCAAAGCTTCAGGACGAATGTCATCCAGATTATCGGCTAACCAATTAATACGTTCCGCAATACGACTGCCAATAGGTTTATCTAACCGGGCTAACTCGCGTGAGGCTTCTTTTAAGATACGGACGGAATGCATAGGGGTTACTCCATCCCAAGCCGCCGTATTACATCTTTAAAAGGTTCTCCCCGTTCCCCTGCAGCAACGGCCTGTCTCTGTCGTAAAAGCCGATCATGTATCTGTTTTCTTAGGGGTAACCCTTCGTCAGGATCGCCAAGTAATTCCAATAGCTTCTGCTCAATGGTGCCTTCGATCATTTCCCGAAGTTCGTCTTTTGTCATATGAGCCACTTTGGTCGCCATATTCATCCCCGATCTTTTATGTGTTAGCGAGTTGTTAAAAAAGTCTTTAAGATCACTTTCTATAATTATAACATAAATTACTTCTCTATTCTTGTCCGAAGTTCATCAAGAGTTAAGAGATTACCCGGGGAAGCTTCGTATCTTCTCATCCTTCGGTCCAGCTCTTCCATATGGCTCTGAGGGACAGGTACAGAAGATTCATCCGAAGCGATGCTGTCCCATAGATCTTCGACCAACAGGATTTTTTCTGGGGTGCTTAATTTGGTGATTTCATGCATATCACTTACTCGCATTGTTTACCTCCTTTCTCCTCAATTCTGTAATAACATTTTTGTTCCTGTTAAACTATGATTGTTGGTTTCTGGTCACGGTTTCACATCGAGAAAACTTTTTCGACTTCCATAAATAAA
>VGSD01000484.1 GCA_016875155.1 Deltaproteobacteria bacterium
TCTCTCTCGGGTGTGTCGGGAGGCAACCAGATCGGTGCAGGGGCGAAGGTTTCTACCATAGACGCCAATTTTATTCAGGGGTCACTCGAAACCACAGATGTCAATACGGATATCGCTATCAACGGAAAAGGATTTTTCGTTGTTGAGGATTCGGTGAATGATGAAGACTTTTACACTCGAGCCGGACACTTTATCATCGATAACCAAGGTTATTATGTGAATACTCAGGGTTATCGGGTTCAAGGATATCTGTATGACAATCAGGGGGTTTCGTTGATCAATACGTTATCCGATATTCAGATCAATCAGAACAGTATGATTCCGCCTCAAGTGACGGGGAACATTAATATGGCTTTGAACCTCGATGTTTCGGAAACCCCTCTCGTATGGAATATCAATAACCCATCGGGGACCTCGCATTTTTCAACCGGACTAAACATTTTTGATTCGTTGGGTCAATCCCACCAGATCCAGGTCTATTTTACGAAGACCGCTGATCAGACATGGCAATGGAATGCCGTAGTCGATGGGAGCGATGTTCAGGGGGGCACTCCCGGCGTTGTTCAACTCTATGGCACAGGGAACATCAACTTCGATGTGGCTGGACAGTTGACCACTGCGATGCCCGTGAATTTCTATACCGGAGCGGTGACCTTTGCCAACGGTATCGCCCCTCCCGCAACGACCGTTGATCTTACCGACACCACCCAGTTCGGCGCTGCTTCCGTCATCCAGGTCCTCAATCAAGACGGGTACGCTGCAGGAACGGTTTCCGGCATCAATATCGATGAAGAGGGAAACCTGGTGGCAAATTATACGAATGGAACGCGCAGGAGGATTGCTCGTCTGGTATTGGCTGACTTCCCCAACCTGAATGGATTGGAGAGAAAAGGGGCCACCCTTTTTCAAGCCACCACCAGGTCAGGAGATCCTTTGTATAATATGCCGGGACTCGGAGGGATGGGAAATATTTCCTCGTCAATGCTGGAAGAGTCGAATGTGGATATCGCGGCCGAATTTATCAAAATGATTATCATTCAAAGGGGATACCAAGCCAATACCAAGGTCATCAGCACAACGGATGAGATGCTGGCCCAGTTGATCAATATCCTTTAGCCGTTCGAAGAGTTGAGTCGGGAGTTCGGAGCGAACCCATTGCATTAACTCCGAACTCCCGAGTCCAAACTTAAGGGGACCTCTCATCATTCCAAATTCGTCACTCCTGCGAAAGCAGGAGTCCAGCGATTTCATGAAGTTCTGGATTCTCCCGATAAAGATCGGGACCGGAATGATATTTTTAGAAGTTACCTTAAATCTCTGACCCGCTTCTGTCAAATCATTGACAAGTGCCCTGTTTCTTGACGGGCCTCTTTTCCACTTGTTTCCCTATCAATTTTAAAAATCCAATTATCTCAATAGATTAGGCTGATCTAATAATATGCTGCCGGCTGGCACGTTCGTTGCTATTCTTTTTGCGAAGATCAAACGAAGGATGAAATGAAACATGGCAGAACAACCTGTTGAAGGAACAAAAGAGAATCAAGAGAAGGAGAACAGGCTTCCGAGGGTACAGAAGGGAAAGAAAAAACTGGTCCTTCTGGCAGGGGGGCTTTTCTTACTCCTTGTGACCATGGGTTCGATCCTCTTCTTTTTTCCTTCGATCCTCCCTGACGGAATCAATCCCTTTCATAAGGATGCCTCGACCGAAGCAAAGGAACCCGAACCATTGAAGCAGGGTCATATCTACAGCCTTGATGCAATGATTGTCAATCTTGCCGATACGGAGTTTTCAAGATTCCTAAAGATCAAGATTAATTTCGAAAGTGAGGAAGCGAAGCCAAGCGAAGAGTTCGACAAACACTTACCCCAGGTGAAGGACGCCATCCTGACCATTCTTACGGGCAGAACCTTTGCGGAAATTTCGGACTCAAAAGGAAAGGGGAAATTGAAGGAGGAGATTCTCCTAAAAACAAATCAACTCTTCGAACAATTTAAATTGAAGACCGTCTATTTTACCGAATTCGTGGTGCAGTAATGAGTCCAGAAAAGATTTTATCGCAGGAAGAGATCGATGCCCTCTTGAGGGGCATGGAAAACGGGAATGTGAGCACCGCTACGGAACCTTCAGACCGGTCCGGCATCAAACAGTATGATTTCACCAATCAGGACCGGATCATTCGTGGTCGAATGCCCACCCTGGAGATCGTTAATGATCATTTCTGCAGGCTCTTCCGTAACAGCCTTTCCGGTGCATTAAGAAAGACGATCGATGTGAGTTCAAGGGGCATCGAGATGAAAAAATTTGGGGAGTTCATCAAAACCCTGCCAGTTCCAAGCAGCCTCCATATTTTCAGGATGGATCCCCTCCGCGGGTATGCAATTTTAGCGTTGGAGGCCAAGCTCATCTTCACCCTGCTCGATATCTTTTTTGGAGGGGCCGGAAAGGCAACTTACCGGGTCGAAGGAAGGGAATTCACTGCCATTGAATCGAGATTGATCCATAAAGTAGCGACCATGATCTTCTCGGAAACGGAAAAGGCGTGGAATGTCGTTCACCCTGTTCGGATTCAGCACATCAGGAGCGAGATCAATCCTCAGTTCATCACGATCGTTCCCCCCAGCGATTTAGTGATCAACATTACCTTCACGGTGGAGCTGGAGCAGTTTACCGGAATGATTACCCTCTGTATCCCCTATGCTATCATCGAACCTATTAAAAACAGGCTTTATTCTGGGTTTCAGAGCGAGCAGCTCGAGGTGGATCAAACCTGGATATCACGATTTTTAGAACAACTGCAAACTGCTGAAGTGGAAGTCA
>VGSD01000485.1 GCA_016875155.1 Deltaproteobacteria bacterium
CACTGCTCGCGGATATTGGCCATCTCGAAGAAGTAAGGATTGAGGCCTGCAGCGCGACAGGCATTTCGATAGGTGGGCTCGTGCATTCGCGGTGAACAGGCTGCCACCACAATCCGGTCAAGGCCGTTGTTTTTAATGTCATTCTTAATCAGGTCCTGACCAGGATCAGAACACATATACTGATAATTTCGTGCAATGGCGACATGGGGAAGGGTTTTGGCAAAATCTGTGACCTTCTGCACGTCGACCGTGGCTGCGATATTGATTCCGCAATGACAGATATAAACGCCTATTTTCATGTTATGTATCGCCTTCGTTATTTGGATTGATGATCTTAGTGAGGTATCAACCTCATCAAATGACCAATCACCAAGTACCAATAACCAAATAATCACCAATATCCAATGACCTAAATTCCCTCCTTTCCCCTTTGGGGAGAGGGATGGGTGAGGGGCGTTTGGTTATTGAGTCATTGGAATTTATTTGGAGCTTGGAATTTGGTGCTTGGAATTTTATTTCCTTCCTTTCGCTAAGAGTGCGCAGGCGAGGGCGGCGGCGCCGCTGGCCTGGGCTACAGTATCCGGAATATCCTTGGGTCCCTGAGCGCATCCAGCCAAGAAGATTCCATCCACTCCTGTGAGAATGGGATCGAGTCCAGGTGCCTCAGCATAGAACCGGTCTGGGGAACTTTCCATGCCGAGCATCTTTTTCATGACTTCATCCTCCTTACGAGGGACGAGGCCTGAAGCGAGCACGACCAGGTCCGCTTCCAGTTCTATGGGTTCTCCTAAAAGGGTATCCTCGGCTCGGACCACCAGTTTTCCGTTTCTTTTATAGACCTCGGAAGGATTTGCTCTACGGTAGATGATCTCCTCTTTTTGAACCCTCTCATAAAATTCTTCGAATCCCTTTCCAAAGGCCCTTACATCCATATAGAGGACCGTAATATGAGCTCCTGGGATCTTATCCCTTGCGAGGTGAGCCTGTTTCGCAGTGTACATACAACAGACCCTCGAACAGTATTCGTTCCCAACGCTCTTATCCCTCGAGCCTACGCAGTGGATGAAGACGATCTCCTTTGGTTTCTTCCCCTGGATCAGGATCTCACCCTTGGTCGGACCGGAGGCAGAGCAGAGCCTCTCCATTTCAATTCCGTGAAGAACATTGGGATAAACGCCATAGCCGAATTCGGGCTTTAACTTCGGATCGAAAGGATCGAATCCTGTGGCCACGATGATGGCTCCGACATCGAGTGTTACGATCTCTTCCTCCATCGCATAGACAATGGCTTTGGGTTGGCAGTATCTGGCACATTCGCCGCAATCGGAACATCCGCCACAACTGAGGCATCGTTTTGCATCTTCGATTGCCTCTTCCAACGTGAGACCGGGTCCAATGGGTTTGATCATATGGGGAAGAACTTCACGTTCATCCCTTTTTACGTCAGGAAGAAGGCTTTGCATCGGAGAGGTTTGCCTTCCCTCGGACTCTCTTCCAAGGTGAAGATCTTCCCCGCGGATCAAGCGATCAATCGAGATGGCACCTTTTCTTCCCTGCGCCATGGCTTCGACAATCGTACCAGGCCCAGTAACCCCATCTCCTCCTGCGAAGATCCCTTTGAGGTTCGTCTCAAGTGTGATAGGGTCAGCTTGAATCATTCCCCTCCGGGTCAGTTTTAATCCTTTCAATGGCCCTGAAATAATTCCGGCTCCTGTAGAACCGACAGCCAAAAAGATTGCATCATGGTTTTTCTGAAGATCCTCAAAGGAGAGGCTTTTCCCAATCTCGGTGTTAAGCCGGACCTCTATCCCCATCTTTTCAATAACGGAAAGGTCTTTCTCTACAACCTCCCGGGGCAGGCGATAAGAGGGAAATCCGTGGGTGAGAAGGCCGCCCAGTTCGCTTCTTGACTCAAAGAGAGTGACTCGATAACCCATCCTCCTCAGATCGAAAGCAGCGGTTAATCCTGCAGGCCCCCCTCCGACGATGGCGATCTTTTGTGGTCTCTCTTCAGAAGGGGTGAAATCAGGTTCTGTCTCTTCTACATGATCGACCAGATATCTTTTCAGATCGCAGATGGAAACAGGACGGTCTACTTCAATCCGTTTACATTCTCTTTCGCATGGATGGGCACAGACATAGGCGAGAATTCCCGGGAAGGGAAGGGTTTGCCTCACCAAGGCAAGGGCTTCCTTAAACTTTCCCTGGGAGATAAGGGCCACATACCCTTGTGCGTTGCAATGGAGGGGGCAGGTGGCTGTGCAGGGTGGGACGCCCTTTCTGTCCATGGTGTATTTGAGGGGAACAGCCTGTGGGAAAGGAATATAGATCGCCTTTCTCATGCCGAGCCCCATATCGAATTCATTGGGAAGAATGACCGGACATTGGGCGACACAGTCTGCACAGGCCGTGCATTTTGTCACATCCACATAGCGCGGTTTTCTCCGGACAGTGACCTTGAAATGGCCGGCTTTGCCTTCGATCCCAATAATTTCGGAATAGGTGAGAAGGTTGATATTGGGGTGATTGGCTGTATCCACCATCTTCGGGGTGATGATGCAGGCAGAGCAGTCCAGGGTTGGAAAGGTCTTATCCAGTTGGGCCATATGGCCACCGATGGATGGGTCTTTCTCCACCAGATGGACCTTAAATCCCTTATCCCCAATATCCAGGGCAGCCTGCATCCCGGCAATGCCAGCACCAATAATGAGAGCTTCGGGAATCACTTTTTTGATCTCTTCGTTACTCATGTTGAATGTACACCCTTCATGGAATGATGGAATATTGGAATATTGG
>VGSD01000486.1 GCA_016875155.1 Deltaproteobacteria bacterium
TAATCAAGGTTAAATGTATGTACTTTTATCGTGGCGTAAAATAATAAAAGCTCGTATTTTGGACAACAATGAGGGTACTTACTACCCGTCATTGAGATTGAAACTCCTCCTATAGGACCACCCCTTCTCAGTTTTTCGTTCATACCTTACAAGACCAGAACATTTCTTTTAAACCCTTAAGGGATAGAGCCCATATTCCAAAAGAGCTTCACCCATAGCTCGGACATTCTCGGGCTTGACGTAGTTTGGAAGCGTGTTCGAGCTCGCCACGATGTAGCGACCTCCCTGACCGATGACCTTAATTCGCCGCTTCACTTCATTTCGCGTCTCCTCAGGAGTACCCTGAGTGAGGGTATACTGCAAATCTATATTTCCGACAAGAGTGATTCTTTCTCCGAAGTCCTTCTTCAACTGTTCAATATCCATCGGTCCAGGTTCAATATTTCCAATGCCAGAAATACCCAGGTTGATGATGTCTTCCATTAAGGGAAGAATATTTCCGTCACTGTGGTATATGATGGGCAGCTTTATAGCATCAAAGACTTTTTTCATGACCGGGATGCAAAACTGTCTAAAAGCGCCCGGCGAAATCATGGGCGAAGTACTTAAACCAATATCGTCAGGCACAAAGAAGAGATCAAAAGGAAGTTGTTGGAGGTTTTTAACAACTCTCAGGGTCCAATCACTAAAAACGTGCAGAATTTCATGAACCAAGTTGGGCTCTAGAATAATTGAAATACAAAAGTGGTCGATGCCCATGGATAAGTAGGTATTACTTATACCTGTTCGTATCGTCGCTATTGCTGCTGAATCTTCTTTGAATTGACTTAGATAATCCTCTGCGGGTCGATATAGGGATTCATCATCTGCGTCAGGAAGGGTGTTCAAAAACTTTAGATCATCTTTTGTTTTGATTTGCCCGCCAATGACAATTTGGTGACCACTCACTTCCTGGGTTTTTACAAACCGGGGTGGAGCTAAGTCGTAACTAATATTGTCGAGTGGTATGACCTTCCGGACTTCAGGTGAGATCCGGATCATCCCAGGTGTTTCGATCTTTTGAGAATAGGTGCTATGTAAAAAATTGCTATGTCCAAGCAAGCCGGCCACTACTTCATTGGATATATAGTTCTCAATCCAAGGAACCCTGTCTGGAATCTTTCCTGCAAGAACCGCAAGGACTCTTTCTCTCGAAATCATTCTATATCCTTTCTTCTCTAAAATCTTTCTGTTTCTCACATGTTTCCATTATTCCCTTTGTTTTAACACCTTATCGTTCACCAGATTTGGGGGGCACTTCCCGGTGAGTCCTGCCACCACATTTTCTGCTGCCATGGTCGCCATTTTTAACCTGGTTTCCCGGGAAGCACTCGCAATATGGGGGGCTAAAACCACATTCTCCATCGGAAGGAGGACGGGTTCAACTTCCGGCTCTCTTTCATAAACGTCCAATCCAGCCCCGGCGATCTTCTTTTCCTGCAAGGCTTTAACCAAAGCCTTCTCATCGACGATGGGGCCTCGAGAGGCATTGATGAGAATGGCCGTCGGCTTCATGAGATTGAACTCTGCCATTGCAATATAATGCGTCGTCTCGGGCATCAATGGTACATGAAGGGTAATAAAATCAGATTGGCTGAGAAGTGTCTTTTTGTCTACAAAACGGGCCCCCAGCTCCTCCTCCAACGATGGAGCAGCTCGAATAACGTCGGTATATAAGATCTGCATCTCAAATCCTTTGGCCCGCCTTGCCACGCGCTGTCCGATGCGTCCGAGTCCACAGATGCCAATGACCTTGTGGTGAACATCGTAGCCGAGAAACTCCATGAGTTTCCAACCTTTCCATTTCAAAGAACGGAGGAATTGATCCGCCTCAACGACTCGCCTCGCGGTAGCCAGAAGGAGGGCCCAGGTCAAGTCCGCCGTCGTATCATCCAAAACACCCGGGGTATTCGTCACCATGACCCCGCAACGGGTACAGGCCTCAACATCAATATTATTGTATCCCACTGCCACATTCGAGACAATCTTTAGCTCAGAGCAATTGGAGAGAACCTCCTCATCAATTCGATCCGTGAGCAAAATGATCGCTCCCATCTTATCCCGAAGCCTTTGAATCAGAACAGATGGGGAGAGAGGCGTTTCGCTCTGGTTCCAATCGACCTCAAAATGCTGTCTAACCATAGCCACCACTTCATCAAAGATTTTCTGGCTGATTAAAACCCTTGATTTCATAGGATTTGATACTCCACTTTTTTACGATTCACTCGTATCGTTCCGCAACCCTAATATTCTTAATAAAGATGCTCTCTCTTCTTAAAAAACTGACCGAAACCTTTTTTATCTTGAGAGGCTATTGAAAGTCGCCTCAATCCTTCTTCCAAAGAGTCTGTATCCGTGGCAAAGGAGAGCCGCAAATAATGAAAACTCTCAGCTCCAATACGACCAAAGGATTTTCGATCCATGGTTGCTACTTGGTATTCAAATAAAAGAAACATTTGGAAAAGGGTCGAAGGACTCGTTTTCTTTTGTAGGTCTGGAGGGAGGCTTTGAAAGGCCTCCATAATTCCCAGATTTTCACACACCTCACTAATGTTTGGAAACACATAAAATGCCCCCTTTGGCTTCTGACACCGAATCCCCTTGATCCTATTCAAACCATCGATGACAATACCCCTCCGTTCCTGAAACGTATTCACCATGCTGCGGATAGCATTCTGGCTGAGCGGCGACTCCAGGGCAAGGCGAGCACCCTCCTGATTGTACGGAGGGATGCAGGAGAAATAGTTGATATTGAGA
>VGSD01000487.1 GCA_016875155.1 Deltaproteobacteria bacterium
CCGTCTTAAACTTGTTGATCTCTTCCTCAAGTCGGTCGGAGATCTGGGCAAGCATCTTTCCCGTTTCTATTTTCAGGGTGCTGACTTCCTTTGCAATTCCTTCGGAAGAAAGCGATTCGGCCACCTGAGTCACTTCTTTCGCCTTCTTCTCTTCGAGCCGTTTTTCGGGTTTAAGCTCGACTTCTCTCTGAGCCTCCAGTTGTTTCAAGACCGCTTGATACGCATCCAGCATCTCTTGTTTGGTATTCGTCGCGGTGAGCTTTTTGGGCTGAAACTTTTTGTCGTCCATAAACGCCCCCTTTCTTAACCTGGGATTCTTATCAAATCAGACAAGATACTACTTAAGGCTATGAAGGAAGTCAATAGAGTCTTATTTCTTCTCCTGGATCGAGATCAGCTCGACTTCGAAGACCAGGGTGGCATTGGGCCCGATGGGTCCTGCGCCCCGCTCTCCATAGGCCAGCGAGGAGGGGATGAAGAGCTGCCATTTCGCTCCTTCCTCCATCAACTGGAGGGCTTCGGTCCAGCCGGGAATGACGCCGCCGACTGGAAAACTGACAGGTTGACCACGTTTATAAGAGCTGTCGAATTCGGTCCCATCGATCAAGGTCCCTTTATAGTGAGTGGTTACCGTATCCGTGGCTTTCGGTTTTTTGCCACTTCCTTTTTTCATGACCTTATACTGAAGGCCGCTGGGCAAGGTCACCACTCCCTCTTTCTTCTTATTTTCGGTCAGGAAGGTTTCTCCCTCTTTCTTATTCTTTTCTCCAGCCTGTTTCATCTTCTCCTCCTGTTTGGACTTCATCTCCTTTTCGAAAGCGGCCACCGTGTCGTTCATCTCTTTCTCCGATAACAAAGGTTTATTGCCGGAGAATCCATCCTTTATTCCTTTCAATACGAGATCTGGATTAATATCAATGCCCTGTTTTTTGAGGTTCGTTCCGATATCCATCCCGATGACATAGCTCACCTTGTCCTTCGGGCTCTTAGGTGCATCCTTTTCCTGTCCCACAGCCTGGCTCGAAAAAATCAGAAGCCCCAAAATGATGATCCAACGGTATTTCATTTCATTCATCCTCCCTTTCTTTTTTCAGTAGGGACAATTCATGAATTGCCCCTGCAAGAATAATACATCATACATTCTATCGCATTGTAATAGGATATCCCGTAGAACGCAAAAAAAAGAGCGTCCGGCTTGCAGTGGACGCTCCTTCGTATCTTATTGAACCCTTCCTAACTTTTTACATCAATCCGGCGATAGACTTCTGGGCTAAAGAAAGCACATTGGAAGGAAAAATTCCCATGTAGAAGGTCCCGATCAGGGCTAAAATCAGTGCAATCACTGGCGCCGGCGAAAACTGGAGACCTGTGATCTCACGCTCCGACTCTCTGAAATACATCAACACCGTCACCCTTAAGTAGTAATAGACAGAGATAGCGCTGTTGAGGACCCCTAAAATCGCCAGCCAGTAAAACTTCGCTTCCACGGCCGCGCTGAAGATATAGAATTTTGCCATGAATCCGCCTAGAGGAGGGATTCCTGCCATGGAGAGAAGAAAGATCGTCATCGAAGCAGCCAAGAGGGGATATTTGAAACCCACTCCCGCATAATCGGTGATCAGGGTGTTATCCTCACCCTTCTTGCCGAGCAGGATCACGCAGGTGAAAGCACCCAGGTTCATAAACGCATAGGTCATGAGATAGAAGAGGATCCCGGAGGTCCCCAATTGATTTCCGGCGACAAAGGCCACGAGGATATATCCTGCATGGGCAATGCTCGAATAGGCCAGCATCCTTTTGATGTTATTCTGGGAGATGGCAATGACGTTTCCAACCGTCATGGTCGCCACGGCAATGATCCACATGATCAACGTCCAGTCCGGACGGAACTCCGGCAGTGCAGTAAAGAAGACACGGATCAACGCTGCAAACCCTGCTGCTTTGACTCCGGTCGCCATGAAGGCCGTGATGGATGTCGGAGCCCCCTCATAAACATCGGGCGTCCACATATGAAAAGGAACAGAGGCGATCTTGAAGCCGAAGCCAATGGTGAGCAACGCCAGGCTCACCAGAAGCATCGGATTGTCGACAAGTTTCTTCGAAGCGATGTGAGCGGCGATCTCCTGGAGAGAGAGGGAGCCGGTGGCACCGTAAAGAAAAGCAATCCCATAGAGCAAAAAGCCGGTGGCGAATGCGCCGAGGAGAAAATACTTAAAAGCCGATTCCACGGACTTCCTGTCCTCCCTCAGCATCCCAGCCAGGATGTAAATGGAGATGGACATCGTCTCCAGACCGAGGAAGATGACGAGCAGATGGGTGCTGGCAGCCATGAGACTCATCCCGAGCGCTGCAAAAAGGATCAGGGCATAATATTCTCCGAATCCGATTCCCTCCCTTGAGGCATAGCCCATGGAGATCAGGATCGTCAGAAAAGCGATGATGAGGATCGTAATTTTGAAGAAGATGGCAAATCCATCAGAGGTAAACATCCCTTCGAACCCGGTCTTGGCCGAACCCACCAGGGGAAGCGTAAAGAAAAAGGCGATGACCACACCGATCAGGCTGATGACTCCAAGATACCCTTTCTTCTCCTCTTTGGGCGCGAAGACATCCACGAGAAGGACCAGGAGTCCAAAAGCGGTGATGATTATTTCCGGTGCGATGAGGTTAAAATCAATCTCTGGCAGTTTCATCTAAAAGCCTCCAAATTACACTTGAAAAAGTGGGGGGATAGGGTGATCGGGAGATAAGGTGCAAATTCTTTTTCCCCCTATCTC
>VGSD01000488.1 GCA_016875155.1 Deltaproteobacteria bacterium
CGGTTCGGATTTCAGGATATCTTGCTGACACCTCTTTAAAGATTTTGTCCCAGAGGACCATCCCATATCGCTGAGCATTGGACTTGGTGATGGAAGTGACCTTCTTTCTACCTTTCTCTTTTGCATAGTCAAAGGTAAAAGTGATGATCCGTTCGATTCCCTTACGGGTGAACAGCCCTGATTGGATTGCCAATTCTCGATCTTCTATTCCGACGATTCCGCCGACATTTGAGTATTCTCCTTCGGTATTCTCGCGGATGACAACGATATCAATTTCCCCTTCGGAGATGCGGGCTAACGGGCATTCCACTCCAGAGAAGAGAAAGACCGGACGGAGTCCCACATAGAGATCAAATCCGAATTTGATAGGGAGCAGTAAGCCATGGAGGGTGACATCATCAGGAATCCGGGGATCACCCACTGCGCCTAAATAGATGGCATCAAATCCTTTTAGGATTTCCAAGCCATTCTCGGGCATCATCATCCCGTGTTGAAGGAAGTAATCGCTCCCCCAGGGAAAAGATTGAAATTCGAATCGCATGGACTCAAATATTTCCGAGAGGGCGTTCAAGCACTTGACCCCTTCCGAAACGACCTCTTTACCGATTCCATCCCCGGGGATGACAGCGATGTGATGAATCATTTTATTCCTTTGAGGATAATTTATCCTTTCTTATATTTTGTATATTGGTATCCAGCAACGATGATGAGCAATCCGAAACCAATGAGGTCTGTGATCCATCCTGGCTTGATCAGGCAAAGGGCTCCAATTAAGAGAAGAACACGCTCGACCCATGATGCACTTTTCAACAACCACCCCTGGACCGCAGCTCCCAGGGCCAATGTCCCCAAAAGCCCTGAGATGATTGCAATCGCGATTTCCATTGGACTTCCCACAAGGACCATGGCAGGCCCGTAAACGAACATATAGGGGATGAGGAATCCAGCCAGCGCAAATTTCATTCCTAACCACCCCACATTCCATGTCTTTGCATTGGCAATGGCAGCTGCCGCAAAGGCGGCCAGAGCCACTGGAGGAGTCAGCGCCGAGAGACAGGCGAAGTAGAAGATGAAGAGGTGCGCGGCAATGGCAGGCACTTTGAGCTGAATCAGCGCAGGAGCGAGAACCGATGCGGAGATTGCATAGGCTGCTGTGGTTGGCATTCCCATTCCCAGGATAATGGCGATGAGCATCGTAAAGATCAGAGCAACCAAAAGACTGCCTCCTGAATAGTTGATGATGATCATCGCAAATTTCATTCCGAGGCCCGTCTGTGTGAGCACGCCGACAATGATCCCTGCGGCAGCACAGGTTGCTGCAATCTCAATCGAACCTCTCGCCCCTTTAGCAAGAGTCTGAAAAATCCCTTTGAAACCGAGCCGGCTCGACGTTCTCAACCAACCCACAATGATGAGGGAGAGAATGGCATAGAGGGCAGACCGGTAGGGAGAATACATCAACACCATCAGAGAAATCAACAGGACGACGATCGGAACGAGAAGATATCCTTTCTCCATCATGATTCGGCGAAAGACCGGAAGTTCTTCCCGTTTCATGCCTCTTAATCCTTCGGAGGCAGAGAAGAAATCGATCATCCAGTAGGCTGAGGTATAATACATTAAAGCTGGAATGACTGCAGCCAGGGCAACCTTAGAGTATGGGACTCCCAGGATCTCCGCCATGAGAAAGGCTCCAGCACCCATGACCGGAGGCATGATCTGGCCACCGGTTGAGTTCATGGCCTCGATGGCTCCGGCTGCTGAAGGCCGGAAACCGCTGGCCTTCATCAATGGAATATTGAAGACACCATCCACGACGACATTGGCCACAGAGGATCCTGAAGCCGTTCCAATGATAGCGCTTGAGATGATGGAGACCTTTGCCGGTCCCCCTCTCAGGCGGCCGGCGGCACAGCGTGCAAAATCGACAAAAAACTTGCCTGCTCCGGATGCCTCCACAAATGCCCCAAAGAGGACAAAGAGGAAGATGTAATGAGCAGAGGAAAGGACAGGAAGGCTCAATATGCCATCTAGGCTGAAGAGATAGGTCATCATCCTTGGCCAGGAGTAGCCCTTATGGTAGAAGAGGCCTGGCATATAATTGCCGAAATAGCCATATAGGATGAAGATTCCAGACAAGATGGCCAGAGGCAATCCTGTGGTCCGCCTGGTCATTTCCACGACTGTGATGACAAAGAGGGTAGAGAAGATAAAATCCAGAGTGGTCGGAACCACACCGACCCGATAGATCCATTCATCAAATACGATAAAGATATAGGCGGCAGGGGCGATGGTCAACAGGATGAAGAGATAATCGATCAAATGAATACGATCCTTAGGAGCGTTCTTCCATCCAGGGATGACGGCATAGATTAAGACTCCTGCAAAGACCACATGCATGGTTCTGAAGTACCAGGGATCAATGGCCCGAATGGTCAGGACATAGATGTGGAAGAGACTCATGGCCAGGCCGACTACAAAGACTGCTTTGGAAAGGACTCCAGTCAGTTCCCTTCCACCCGAAACTTCGATATCTCTGATATGCATCTCCTCGAGTTTCTTTTCAACCTCTTTTATGTCAACCACTTTTTCTTCCGCCATCTTCCACCTTCTCCTTTCTCCCGCTTCCCTTTAGAAGCTGTGTCATAATTCCGTTCATGGTTCGAGAGCCTCACCACGAACGGACTGTGACATGTTAAAGATCAATAACTTAGCCGTTCGTCTCGGTTGCGAGTCGAAGCGACCTGAGTCCCGCTCAGGCG
>VGSD01000489.1 GCA_016875155.1 Deltaproteobacteria bacterium
CCGGCCTATTGACAGGACGGGCCGGGGAAACCCGAAGCTCGGTGCAGGATGCTCGAGTTTCCAGTTTCGAAAGACGAGCCTCGATACGAGCTTCGACAACGATAAACGAAATTCTATTTTCTCTCTAATGGCGGACGGTCATTGAACCATGTCCGCCTTTCTTCTCCTTTACCTTGGGTCTGCCAGGTTCTCTGGCTGGAGGCGCTACAGGAGTCTCTGTCACTGGAAGCAGCCAAATATACTCTCGCAGCGAATCCTTAATCTTTTGCTCCGCTGTTTCAATATCCGGGGCCTCGATCTCCTTTGCATTACAATAAACCCTGAAGAACATATTCTATCCTCCTATAATCTATCAACAGATATGCGAGACTGCACAAAGATTCATAACCCCACCCAACCTCCCCTTACTTTAAGGGGAGGACATCCCCCCTCTTAATTTAAGTCGTTGCGACTCGAAACCGAGAGGGGGAAAGGGGGAGTTATTTTTACTAAGCCTTATGAATCGAACAGAGTTGGGATTTCATCTGCGGATAGCCCATGATCGGCTCTCTCAGCTGAAGGTCGGTCAAAATATTCACATTGGCTTCTCCTGGCCAGCCATGGGGAATGCTGACGACTCCCTCTGCCATGTCCTTGGTCAGCAAAGCTTTAACTTTGATTTTCCCTCGATTCGACTCCACAACGATCGGGTCTCCGTCTTTCACTCCATATTTCCCTGCTGTCCCGGGATGGATCTCCGCAAAGGGCTCAGGGCATCTTTTATTCAAATCCTTAACGTTTCGGTGCTGACCGTGCGTATAATAAAGGATTCGAGCTCCTGTTGTGAGAATCAGCGGATATTTAGCAAACAACTCTTTGTTCAATGGACTCTGATCCGGTTCCCGATAGGTGGGAAGAGGATCGAAGCCCGCCTTCTCAAAGGTGTCAGAATAGATCTCGATCTTCTTTGATGGGGTCGAAAAACCTTTAGTCTCATGCGCATCCATTCCATACTGTTTCATCATATAATAGGCGCCCGCGATCTTATCCTCCTTCAATTCCTTATAGCTCAGGCCGGATGGCTTCAGCTCAAGCTCCACCACCTCCTCATCACTTTCCCACGGGAAAACCTCTCCCATTCCCATCTTATTCGCCAACGCTTTCCAGAACGAAAACTCCGATTTGCACTCGTACAATGGCTCAATCGCCTTCTTCCTCAACATCAGGTAGGGCATCCCGTGACAGACATTGTAGCTATAAGCCAGTCCATTCTTCTCAAGGTGCGTGCACCCCGGAAGCACATAATGAGCAAGATCTGCGGTCTCTGTCATAAACAGGTCCAGGACCACCAGTAAGTCGAGCTTCTTCATCGCCTCCCGGAAGGCATTCGAATCGGGCATGCTGACTGCCGGATTTCCTCCGGTGACGATCAGCGATTTGATCACCTTGGGAACGCTTTCAGGAAAACACATCACCTGTCCGTATGGGCTTTTCCTTCCCCAGATCTCATAAAAGAGTGAATAATCCTCAGCGCCGATAGGAGTGCTCTCGGTGTTAATGCCCAAACCTGTCAGCGAAAGCCTCGGACTGATCACCCAGCCTCCAGGGTTGTTGATATTTCCAGTGATGATTTGAAGAACGGAAAAAGCACGGCTATTCTGCGTTCCGTTTGCTGTCTGGTCTTGAGTATTCGTCCCCTGAAAAATACTGGCGCTTTCTGCAGTGGCAAAGAGTCGGGCAAGCTTTCTGATGTCTCCCGCAGGAATCCAGGTGATCTTTTCCGCCCACTCCGGCGTATAGGGTTCGATGTGGGGAATTAATTTATCAAATCCATGAGTCCATTTCTCGACGAATTCGCGGTCGTAAAGATTCTCTTTGATGATGACGTGCATCAAGGCAAGGGCAAGGGCTCCGTCCGTCCCCGGGCGAATCGGCAGAAACATTTCCGCCTTTTCTGCGAGCGGAATTTTCTTTGGATCAATAACTACAATTTTCGATCCCTTCGGGAGGTTTTCCTGAATGGCCAGATTCAAGGGAAAATCAGATTGCTCGGGGTTGTGGCCCCAAAGCACATAAAGCTTCGTATCCTTTTCTTCAACCGGATATTTCCCAAAAGTCATCTGCCTTGCCCGGATTCGCATCCGATAGCAGATCCCCTCCACGGAGATAAAATTGGGGGTGCCAAAAGCTCCTTTAAATCGCTGGGCCAATTCCATCATCTCAAAGTTTTCAACTCCAATGGAACCGGAAAAGATGCTCAGGATCTCCGGCCCGAATTCCTTTTTCATTCTCTGAAGCTTATCCCCAATTTCGGAAAGAGCGTCATCCCAGCTTAACCTTACCCATTTTCCATTGACCTTCTTCTGGGGATATTTCAGCCTATCAGGATGGTAGACCATCTCAATGGCTTTTTCCCCTTTTGGGCAGAGCCAGCCATGATTAAGAGGATGATCCTTCAGACCTTCCACCTTGGTGATGCGTCCCCCTTCCACCAATACATTCATTCCGCAACTGTGATAGCAGATCGTGCAGTCCGTTGCCACCCACTTTGAATTTGTATTTTCCATCATCTTTCCCTCCATCATCTTAACAGTTTGCTGAAAACTTTTATTATGCAGGATGCTCAAAAATGCCCAGATACGAGGCGCCCGAAATCCTGAGAGTGGCGTCGCGACGAATAAGGAGCGACTCCTTGCCACGCCGGCGAGTCGGTGAGCCGGCTACAAGACGTACTTGGATGTACGCCGCAACAAGCCTGCCCCGTGCTTGACACGGGGAAG
>VGSD01000490.1 GCA_016875155.1 Deltaproteobacteria bacterium
CCTGCTGTGGCCAGAATCCGTATTTTATCCGGATGATGCGGGAAATAATTATCAAATACATCCACCGCCATGGGAATCTGCGCCCCGATCAGTGCGGTGAGAAGAGGGGCAGAGCCACTGTACGGGGCATGGACCATCTCGACCCCTGCATATTTGCTGATCATCAGACCGAAGAAATGGGGGAGACTACCGGCGGCAGGGGAACCATAGTTGGCCTGCTTCGGATTCTTCTTCATCCACTCGATCAGGCTTTTTACATCTTTGATAGGAGAATTTGAAGGAACAGCGAGAACGAACTCATAAGTATTGATTTGGGATAAGGGTTTAAAATCCTTGTCAGGGTCGTAAGACAGCTTGGAGTAGACCATAGGACTCACGACAAAAAGAGCAGGATTTACAAAAAGCATTGAACTCCCGTCTGCCGGCTGGCCCTTAGCATATTCCGTGCCGATCCTGCCACCAGCGCCCGGTTTGTTCTCTACAATGACCGTCTGGGCCAGAGAATCTTTTAACTTGTCTGCGATCAGACGGGCTAACACGTCGGAGCCGCCACCGGCTGGATAGGGTACGATAATCTTGATGGGCCCTTTTATCTCCTGGGCGGATCCCAACGGACCAGTTAAAAGAACAGCTATCACTGCAATCACAACAATCCCAATTGACTTTGAAAGAATAGACCGCATAATCCACCTCCTGATGGTTTCTATGTTTCTATAGTTATGCATAGAAATATATAAATGTCAAGCAAAAATTTAATTAATTTCCATATTACTAGCAAATTGGCGTTTTTACAGAGGTAATATGAGAGGGCTTAATGAAGTCTGTGGGCAATTTTCCAAGATCTGTTTATATCTCTCTATCGGCAAGGAATTTTTTAAGGCGAATCGCGTCCATTCCCTTGATCCCCAACTTTTCCACGTTCCTTCCGGTTTCCCAATAATTTTCTCCATTGATGGTGGAGCATAGTTCTATAACAGAATCATGGACAGGTGTTGGTATTTGAAGCATGTTCGCCAGGCTGGATATGAAAACCATACCGTAGGGAACATCTTCCGTGATGAACCGGTCTTTCATGTTTTCCGGTCCTCTCATCTTCATCCCAGCCTGAATGCTGTCCTGTCCGAAGGCACAGTCCATACTTGTGTTGAGGATCTTCCTGTTACATTCCTCAACCGAATTCCCCAAATGATATCCTCTCGGATCGAGATTGTTCCAATGATAAAGGTTCCAACCCATGGCATCACAGATCGCGATCTTCTCCCTTGTTAAAGCCTCAATAACTCTGGCCACAGAAGGAGTCATTCCTTCCACGTAGAGGTAAAAATCCCCTTTGGAGTATTCAATTCGGGTGGCACTTAGGAGAGTAGCAATGGGGTGAACAATCGGATTGGGATTATTGATTGCTGCCTCCAGAACATCTTTTGCCGGTTGAATGGTCTTATAAAGGGTTTTTAACTTAGAGATCACCTCATCAGTCCGCGATGCAGGAAAAACCCCTGTGGGCAGAATGACAGCCTCAGTGAAGACTCTTACTTTTCCCGGCTCTACCATCCTTGCACCATAGGGGAGGGTTACCCCTTCACATAGGGTGACATCTTTTCTTATCCCTTTCTCTTTTAAAACCTGATGAATCTCAAGAGTCCCTCCTGACCCTGGGAAAAGAGCTAAGATCTGTCCATCCTCCAGATAAGAAGCGATAGCCGTCGCAATAGGCCTATGTCCGAAAGCGGGCATGATGACCAGAATGATGGAAACGCCTTTGACTGCTTTTGAAATATCTGTTGTGGCTAAGTGAATTCTTGCGACTCCAGTTGGACTCACGCCTTCTTTCACGATTTCTCGGGTTTCCAAAACCTTTTGAATGTTTGCCTTAAACTGAGGAAACTCGAACATCTTCACTTCATATCCTGCAAAGGTGAGGTCGGCAGCCACTGCATGGGCCCCATTCCCGCCACCCAGCACAGCAATCGATTGTTTCATTTCTCCAATCCTTTCCTGGAAAATAAGGTTTAGGCTTTCCTGATGACCCGCCCCTGTTGTGAATTCAAAAGGTTTGTCCGCTCAAGGACAATCGACCCACCAATCAATACATACTCAATCCCTTCAGGTTTCTCATGAGGATTGAGATAGGTCGACTTTTCTTCGATGGTTGCGGGATTAAAAATGACGAGATCAGCGATCATTCCCTTTGCAATCATCCCCCTTCCTTGAAGACCAAACTTTTGTGCGGGCAGGCTGGTCATCTTTCGGATGGCTTCTTCAAGAGAAAAAATCTTTTCCTCCCTTACATATTTTCCTAAAACCCTCGGATAAGTCCCATAGGCGCGGGGATGAGGTTTCCCTGAAGTTGGAATTCCATCTGTTCCAATCATGACCGAGGGATGCTTCATGACAGTCCGCACATCCTCTTCGGACATGGCGTAGATAACCATGACAACCTTTCCTGCTTCTTCCAATAAGATATCGAATGCAGTCTCCGCAGGCTCTTGATTCATTTCGTTTGCAATTTGAAGGATTGACTTTCCCTCTAATTCCTTCTCTTTCTCACAAAAAGCGATCACGATCCCTTCCCACCCAGCAAATTCAATAAAATTCTCCCAACCCTTAATGCCTTGCTCCATTTCCCGTTTAATTCTTGATCGTATCTGAGGATCTTTCAAGCGGGCCAAAGCTCGGTCCAGGCCTCCATCGTGCATCCATGGGGGAAGAATGGAAGCGAGCATCGTCGATCCTGCGGTATAGGGATAGACATCCAGAT
>VGSD01000491.1 GCA_016875155.1 Deltaproteobacteria bacterium
GCTATGAGAGGGTCATCTTCTACCTTTTTCTACCAGTGGTATGTGGCCTGATTCTCTCAACCGTCTATCTGCGATACCACTATGTCATCGACCTGATGGCTGGAACTGCATTAGCCATCGCGTGTGTTCTCATTGGGCCTAGACTTTATAGAATGTGGAAAAAGTACTTTAAACACCAATAACCAAATTCCAATCACCAAATAATCACCAATAACCAAAGCCCAATACCCCCAAAACGAGTTTTAAATACCTAAATTGAGCGATTCTTTTTGAAAACCTCTTTAGCTACAGGCTTCTGTCTAGGTTTTAAATCACCCAAAGGGTGATTTGTAGCGCAAGGCTTTGGCCTTGCCTGCCCGCCGCAGGCAGGCTTCAGAAGCAACCCTAAAGGGTTGCGCTACATTGAAATTTAAGAAAATCGCTCGATTTATGAAATAAATAAATTAAGTTTTGGTTATTGGAATTTGGAGCTTATCTGGTTATTGGTTCTTGCCTGCCTGCGGTAGGCAGGGTGTTTGGTTATTTTAAATCTGTGTCTCATAGATCCGATACGTTTTGTATATTTTCCCTCCCATGGCCTCGATCCCATGCTGCATAAGAAGATTGTTTTCAAGGATCCAGGAACATTCTCCCTGTGGATAGCCTTTCTTTGTTCCCCTTTTAAAGGTTTCGATATAGAGAAGTCCTTCAATGCCCTTTTTCTGATAGGCATGTTTCACTCCTAAGAGCATGATCCGGACCGCCCTGATCTTCCTCGAAAGAAAGAGAAACTTGATCGATCCCAATAGACCCAGTTTTCCGTTAAGGTGCTTGAGAACAAGATTATAATCCGGAAGAGCAGCTGAAAAACCAACAGGCATCTCACCCCAATAGGCAAAGAGGACGATTTCCGGAACGATAATCGATTTGAGGTTTTTAGCGAGATCATCAATCTCCTCTTCGGTCATCGGAACAAATCCCCAGTTCTTGCTCCAGGAGTTATTGTAGATATCCTTAATGATCTTCAGCTCTTCGTCGAACCGGCGCATGTTAAGCGGCCGCACAGAGAGTTGGGGCTCTCTTTTCAAAATCCGGCTGGTGATGCGGTCCAACCGATCGTAATGAAAAGTATCTTTGTGGAGCCAATAAGCATAGAGATCCATCACCTTATGGAGGCCATAATCTTCGAGCAGGGCAGGGTAGTAGGGAGGGTTGTAAGGCATCATGATGCAAGGCGAGGACTCAAAGGCATCGAGTAGAAGACCGCATTCATCATTCGTGGAAGGGTTCATGGGACCTGCCATCTTTTCCATCCCACGCTCTTTAAGCCAGGAGGCTACCTTTGAAAGAAGCAAACGGGTAACTTCATTGTCATCAATTGTCTCAAAGAAACCAAAGAACCCGACCTTCTCCTGGTGGAACTCGATATAATGGCGATCGATGATGCCTGCGATCCTCCCCACGGTTTCCTCCCCCCGATAGGCAAGAAAAAGGACCATCTCGGCATGTGAAAGAAAAGGGGATTTTGGATTAAATTTCTGGAGTTGATCTTTAATCAGAGGCGGGACCCAGTAAGGATTTCCCTGATAGACCTTCCAGGGAAATCGGATGAAAGTCATGAGGTCTTGTTTCTCTTTTACTTCGCGGAGAGTGAGTTCCTGGGGTGCCATTCAGTCCGCTTCCATCAAACCAGTCCCATCTGTCTTCCCACCACCTGAAAAGCATTCAGGACCCGGTCGAGCTGTTCTTCGGTATGCGTGGCCATATAACTCGTTCTGAGAAGTTCTCTCCCTTGAGGGACCGCAGGGCTTGCGACCGGATTGACGAAGATACCATTTTGGAAAAGAAGTTTGCACATTCCATAGACCTTCATGGTGTCACCGAGGATGATGGGAACGATGGGCGTCTCACTCGTTCCGGTATCAAAACCCATCTCCTTATAACCCTGAAGCATCTTTCTCGTATTCTTCCAGAGTTGCGTGATGAGCTGGGGCTGTTCTTCAATAATGTCAAGGGCTGTGCTCACCGAAGCCACGAGGGCAGGGGGAAGACTGGCGCTGAAGATCATGGAGCGGCCTGTATGTTTGATAAAATTGATCACCTCCCACGAACCTGTGACAAATCCTCCGATGGCCGCGAGTGACTTGCTATAAGTGCCCATGATGAGATCAACTTCTTTCTCAAGATCAAAATGTTCTGCCGTGCCCCTTCCCCCTTTTCCAAGGACTCCTACGCCATGGGCATCATCAACCATTACCCTGGCCCCATAAGCCTTGGCCAGTTTGATGATGGGCGGCAGATCTGCAATATCGCCTTCCATGCTAAAAACCCCATCCACAATGATCAATTTTCCCTTATCCTTTGAGGCTTCCAGTACCCGTTCGAGATCCTTCATGTCATTGTGGCGATACTTCTTCACCTGCCCGAAGGAGAGACGACAGCCATCGATAATACTGGCATGATCATATTTATCGATAATCGCCGCATCGTTTCTTCCTACCAGAGCGGAGATGGCTCCCAAATTCGTCTGATACCCCGTAGCAAAGACCAGGGCAGCCTCCTTCCGGAAAAAACGGGCCAACTTGGCTTCCAGTTCCTCATGGATTTCGAGATTCCCGTTGAGAAAGCGTGAACCCGCACAGCCGCTCCCATATTTTTCGACGGCTTTGATAGCAGCTTCTTTCACCCTCGGATGATTGGTCAGGCCCAGGTAGTTATTGGAGCCAACCATGATCACCCGTTTTCCGTTAACCATCACCTCGGAATCCTGGGCAGAT
>VGSD01000492.1 GCA_016875155.1 Deltaproteobacteria bacterium
CCTCTCCATGGTCCATGAGGAGAGGTTCTTCCTGCAAACACCTCTCTTCTGAATGGGGACATCTTGGCTGGAATAGACATCCTTTCACTGTAGCCCCGGGACGGAACTCTTCTCTCAAAGAGGGTTCCTCACTTCTGCCTGAAGGGTCCAATTTGGGGATCGCCCGAAGCAGGATTTGAGTATAAGGGTGGAAAGGCTGGCGGAAGAGATCCTCTCCCCTAGCCATTTCCACCATCTTTCCCAGATACATAACGGCAATTCGGTCGCTGATATGTTTGACGATTCGAAGGTCATGGGAGATGAAGAGATAGGTGAGGCCCAGTTGATCTCTCAGGTCCATCAGAAGGTTGAGGATCTGGGCTTGGATGGAGACATCAAGGGCTGAAACAGGCTCGTCGGCTACGATCAGTTCCGGTTGAAGCGAGATGGCTCTTGCAATGCCAATTCTCTGCCTCTGCCCTCCGCTGAACTCGTGGGGATAGCGTATCGCATCTCCGGGATGGAGCCCAACCTTCTCAAGGATCTCCGAAACCCTTTCATCCTTCTCCCTTCCCTGCGCGATCCGGTGAATCTCCAGGCCTTCACCCACAATCTCTCCCACCCTCATTCTAGGGTTGAGTGATTCATAGGGATCTTGGAAGATAAACTGCATGTGGGGTCTCAATCTTCGGAGACCTTCCCGGTTGAGGCCGAGGATATCTTCTCCTTTAAATAAGATGAGGCCTGAGGTCGGCTCAATCAATCTCAGAATCGCTTTACCTGCTGTCGTCTTGCCACAACCGCTCTCTCCCACCAATCCAAGCGTCTCCCCCTTGCGGATGGAGAAGGTGATGCCATCCACTGCGCGGATCGGCTCTCTATCCGAAGAAAAAAGTTTTTCCCGGTAGAAATACTTTTTTAAATCACGAACCTGAATCAGGTACCCGTTTTGATCCATATCAATCTCAACTTTTCCGGTTCGAACGTAAGAATTAAAACTCCGAACTACGAACTCCCTGTCCCGATTCTATCGGGGCGAACTCCGAACTTTTTCTCCTAAATTAACAACACTCTTTCCACCGGATGCACCGGCTGAAGTGATTGCCATTAACCTGAAAAAGAGGAGGTTCCTCCTTCCTACAGTCGTCAATCATCAGATGACACCTTGGATGAAATTTGCAGCCGCCAGGCAGGCTCATTGGGTTTGGAACCTGACCGGGAATGGCATTGAGCCTTTTTCTCTTTTCATCAAGATGGGGGATCGATTCCAGAAGCCCTCTTGTATAAGGATGCCGCATCCCTCCGAAGATGGCTTCGATCGGCCCGGACTCTACAATCCTGCCTGCATACATGACCGCCACCCGGTCTGCTATCTCAGAGACCACTCCCAGATCGTGGGTGATCAGCATCACAGCCATCCCCATCTCCCTCTGAATCTCTTTCAGCAGGCGGAGAACCTGTGCTTGAATTGTCACATCGAGCGCTGTTGTGGGTTCATCTGCAATGAGGAGCCTGGGTTGACAGGAGAGAGCCATGGCAATCATTGCCCTCTGTCTCATCCCTCCGCTCAGTTGATGAGGATAGGAATCTATTCTCACCTCAGGAGAAGGAATCCTCACCCGGTCTAATATCTCGATGGCTTTTGCCCTCGCCTCTTTTTTATCGAGATTCTGGTGAAGCTGGAGGGCTTCGATAATCTGATTCCCAATCGTAAATACAGGATTGAGTGAAGTCATGGGCTCCTGGAAGATCATGGAGATATCATTTCCCCTCACTTTTTCCATTTCCCTTTCTTCCAACCCTAAAAGATCTCTCCCTTCAAAAAGAAGCTCACCTTTCAGGATTTTACCGGGAGGAATCGGAATCAATCTCAGAAGAGAAAGGCCAGTCACGCTCTTTCCGCATCCGGATTCGCCAACAATGCTGACGATCTCGCCCGGGAAGATTTCAAGGCTCACATCTTCAACCGCCCTCACCACCCCATCCTCTGTGAAGAACCAGGTGGTCAGAGAACGAATTTCCAAAAGAGGATTTTTCATCATCACCATTTTGCAATGTTCAATGATCAATTCGCAATGACCAATAGACAATTTTTAGTCGATTCTCGTCCATCTATCGTTAGCCATTGATCTGTTCATCCTGGTAGGAATAATTTTTTTCTATAATTTTAAATGGGGTTCAGTGCTCATTGTTAATTGTCCATTGCTTATTGCTAATTGATCTTTAATTACCGTCTTCCTCTCAGCCTCGGGTCAAGTGCATCCCTCAATCCTTCTCCCAGTAAATTAAAAGAGAGGACCGTGATCAGAATGGCCAGTCCCGGAAAGACAGTCAGCCACCAGGCGTCAAAGATATAGGTCCTTCCTTCCGTGAGAATATTTCCCCAACTGGGTGCAGGAGGCTGGACGCCGAAACCTAAAAAACTGAGGCCTGCTTCGACCAGCACGGCTGTAGCCACATCGAGCGTTGCCGTCACAAAGACCGGGGCCAGGCCATTGGGCAAGATGTGTCTGAAGATGATCCTTCTATCCTTCATACCGAGTGCACGCGCCGCTTGGACAAAATCCCTCTCTCTCAGGGAGAGGAATTCTGCACGCACAAACCGTGAAGTCCCCATCCAGGAAGTGATGCCAATCACCACCATCACATTCAACATGCTGGGACCAAGAAGAGCCACTACCGTGAGGATGAGGAAAAAAGAAGGAAAACAGAGCATGATGTCTACAAACCGCATCAGGATTGAATCCGCCCATCTCCCATAA
>VGSD01000493.1 GCA_016875155.1 Deltaproteobacteria bacterium
TGCAAGCTTCATATAGATATGGGCTTCTTCTAATTGTTCGCCATCCGGCTGCACGACGGGACGCCGCATATCGAAATAGTAGTCAGGATACCCCCACTGGAAAAATGTACCGTCCCATTTTTCATAGCCTGATTTAGCGGGCAGAACATAATTGGATAGAACGGCTGTTTCGGTCATGGCCACCTCAATGGTTACCAGGAGATCCAGTTTTGCAAAAGCCTTCTCATAGGCCTTTGTGTCAGCGTAAGAACGCAGAGGATTTGAGCCGCTGACGATTAGAGCCCGGATGCGCTGGGGGTGGTCGTTATCGATCTCTTCAGGCAACACATTGGGGGGAAAGACTCCCATGATCAGCGGAATATTTGTCACGACCGTCTTCCATGTCTTTGGATCTTCTTCCGGCGTGTGGGATCCCATTGGCATTAGATGACCTAAAAAAACGTTGCCGCCTTTGGCCCCTATGCGGCCCGTTATCGCGAGAAGAATCAATTCTAAGTAAGAATTAAGCGTGCTGTGGCGTCCCATCAGGATGCCAAGGTCACTGCGTATTGCCGTTTTGCGGGTGGCAAAGAGCCGAGTGAATTCCCGAACCGCATTTGTCTCCAATCCACAAATGCGGCAGTTCTCTTCAACATCGACATCATCAAACCAGCTTCTAATCGCTTCAAAGCCATTGACATTGGCAGATAGATATTCTCTGGCCACAAGTCCTTCAGTCAGCAAAATCTTAATCATCGCTTTGAAGAGCAGGGTGTCGGTTCCGGGCCTGAGCCGCAGATGGATGTCGGCAAGCCTGGCTGTCTCCGACACTCTCGGGTCGATGACAGCCATCAAAAAACCAGGCTCCTTTTTCTTTTTGCGAAGCGCAGCCGGCGCATTGGGTATATCGTGGCTCACCACAGGATTGGCTCCCCAGAAGACGAGGAAATCCGAACCGTTGATATCGGGGAAGAGATGCATGTTCTGGCGACCATAGGCTTTGCCGCTCACCCAGAAAAAACCGGTAAGTTCCTGTGCCAGGGGACTGTAGTGGTTCTTCGAACCTAACCCATTCAAGAAGCGCACACCGAAAGCTGCTTCAAAATGGCAACCCTGGCCGCCTCCCCCCATGTAGGCAAGCGAATGTGGGCCGTGAATTTGGACGGTCTCTTTGAGCTTGACTGCTATTTCATCCAGGGCCTGCTCCCACGAAATGCGCTCAAAGCGGTCTCCAACACGTTTGAGAGGAAATTTCAGCCTCTCCGGGTTATTTTGAAAATAGGCGATATTGGCTCCTTTTCTACAAAGATAACCCTGAGAGCGTGGATTTTCCTTCTCACCCCTGACCTTAACGATTTTGCTCCCTTCGGTGATCACTTCAAGGCCGCAGTTGTTAAAACAGAGCACACAAGATGTCTTTTGCCATTCGTTCATAACCTTCTCCTTCCATTTACAAGATTCACATATAGGGACACACAGAAACGCATTTAATACATTGATACATGGAATGGTCATCCACTGCCGTGAGGTGGTTTAACATCTTAATATCTTCTGCGCTGTTTTCCCCTTTCTTCATGAAATATGAGAACATAGGGCTTTTACTTGAATATTTTGTGCATAGAGGTCCGTTAACTTTTCCGGTCTTGTCAATGGCTCCGGCTGGACATTGCTCTTGGCAGACAAAACAATTCTCAGGACATCTTTTCACATCCTTTTTGGGCCATGCCTTAGATGGCAGCTTTGCCGTTGTGACAATTCCACCCAAAATTAACCTCGGTCCGTATTTGGAATTGAAGAGTAGCCCATTTTTTCCTATTTTACCGATACCCACAGCTTCACTCATTCTTACTAATGAGAGATATCCCCAAAAATCACCCTTTCCTTTTATATCATAAGGAAAGCAACCATAGACCGGCACAGCCACCTCACCCTTTTCTTCGATGGTGCTGCAAGCCCGGTTTAAAACCATATCTATATTTCGGTAATAAATATTTGCAGCCCTCCAATACATCCAGGCTGACCTTTCTCCGGATTTAAATATTCCTTTGGGAACAGGGATCCCGCAGCAGAGGATGCTTTCTGCTGAGGGGAGCATATCCGATGGTCTGTAACCCGAAGGTTCGTCTTCAAGAGAAGATGACCTGGCAATCCCGAATACGGGGATCTGACTTTGGAAAAACAACCTTTTTATTTCTTCAACGATCTGATTCATGCAAGATCCTCCCAATCAGAACTTATTAAATGTCCCAATCAGTATCTTTTTGAAGCTTTCAATCTCTTCCTTTGAGTACCCTTCTTTTATTTGCTCGTTTAACCTTTTAATGATTGGCAATGCCCTGTCAGCTACCCTGCTTCCCTTCTCAGTGAGATAAACCAGGTAGACACGTCGATCACTGGGGTGATCCGAGCGTTTCACATAACCCAATTTTTCCAATCGGTCTACCAAACCCGTGACAGTCGGATTCTCTAACATTAAACCAGAGCTAATCTCCGTAAGACTCGAACCGTCTTTCTTTTGAAGATAGAAAAGGAGCATAGCCTGAACCGGCGTCACCTCTACTCCGGCCTCTGAAAACGCCCTTTGAAGATTTATTATAAGTTTGTGAAATACTTTTGAAATTAAATAGATAAGCCGGTCTTCAGCCGCCATCATCGATTCCCTGAATTAAATTTTATATGCTAAACTTTAGCATACTAAATATTTTTGTCAAGGGAAATTAACGGAGTCGAACTTTTTTGTTTGACAATATCATGCAATCGT
>VGSD01000494.1 GCA_016875155.1 Deltaproteobacteria bacterium
AGAGATATCACCACTCCAGTAACGATAGCCTTTCTCAAGTCTCAGGGAGTCAATGGCTCGATAGCCTACATTGGCCAAGCCTAAGGATTGACCTGCTTCCCAGAGTTGATCATAGACATACAAGGCATGTTCCATGGGCATATGGAGTTCCCATCCCAGTTCACCCACATAGGTGATCCGGAGGGCAAGCACAGGAGCATATCCAATGGAGATTTGCTTGCAGGTCATATAAGGAAATCCTTTATCGGAGATATCCTCTTTGGTTATCTGCTTCAAGATGTCTCTTGATTTGGGCCCGCATAGGGTGAGGCAGGCTCGCCCTGAGGTGATATCCGTGACAAAAACAGAGGCCCCCTTATCTGGAAGGTGTTTTTGGATCCAGCTCAGATCATGTTTGATGAAAGCGGTTCCAGTGACCAGGTAGAAATGATCTTGACCAATCCGGCTCACACTGAGATCACACTCTATTCCCCCTTTCTTATTGAGCATCTGGGTATAGGTGACTGAGCCGAGCGGTTTGTCCATCTGGTTGTCTGTGATTTTCTGGAGGAGGGGAAGGGCGCCTGGGCCTTTGATCTCGATCTTCCCAAAGGAGGTCTGGTCAATGATGCCTGCCTTGGTTCTTACGGTTTCATGCTCTTTGGCCACATGCTCAAACCAGTTGGGAAGCCCAAATCCCAGTTTATCTTTCGGAGCCACTCCTTTTGGGGCAAACCAGTTAGGCCTTTCCCATCCCGATTTCTCTCCAAAGACAGCCCTCATCGATTTGAGACGTCCATAGAGTGGGCTGGTTCGAAGAGGGCGGGCGGACAGCATCTCTTCATAGGGCCAGCTCATCGAGTAGTGATGAGCATAGACCTCGATGGACCGATCCAGAGCATATCTCTGGCTTGCGTGATGGGCTCCCAGACGACGAATGTCCAATCGCCAGATGTCTAAACTGGGTGCTCCCTCAATGATCCATTCTGCCATCATTTTTCCCACCCCGCCTGCTGCAGCAATCCCATGGGCACAGAACCCTGCAGCCACGAAGTAGTTTTTCACCTCCGGAGCTTCTCCCATGATGAAGTCCCCATCTGAGGTGAATGCCTCCGGACCATTCAGAAGTGTGACAATCTCAGCATCGCCTATGGCAGGAACCCGTTTCATGGCGAGGTTTGAGAGAGGCTCAAAGTGTTCGTAGTTCGATTTAAGAAGGGTTTTGGTAAAATCCCTTGGAATGCCATCTAAGGCCCAGGGAATGGGATTGTGTTCATACCCGCCCATGATGAGACCGCCTACTTCCTCCCGGAAGTAGACCAGAAGGTCAGGGTCTCTCATGGTGGCCATTCCTCTTTTTACTCCCTCGATAGGTTTGGTGATGATATATTGATGCTCCATAGGGACGAGGGGGATGGAAACCCCTACCATCTTTCCTATCTCTGGAGCCCAGATGCCTGCGGCATTGACGACAATCTCGGTCTTAATATTTCCTTTTTCAGTGAGGACCTCATGGATGGCTCCATCTTTCAATCGAATCCCTGTCACTCGGGTATCCGTATAAATCACAGCCCCTCTGCTTCGGGCTCCTTGGGCAAGCGCATAGGTGACTCCGCTGGGATCGATCTGACCATCGGTGGGAAGAAAGGCAGCTCCGACGATTCCCTTCTTCTCCATCACTGGAAAGAGATCGCAGGCCTCCTTGGGAGAAATCAATTCCATGGGTAACCCAAAGGTCTTGGCCATGGCTGCCGAGCGGCGTAACTCTTCCATCCGGTCTTTTGATGAAGCAATTCGAAGGCCACCTACAGGGCTCCAGGCAGTATGCTGTCCTGTCTCTTCTTCGAGGCGGGAGTAAAGCTCAACGCTGTATTTCAACATTTTGGTGATGTTGACAGAGGCTCGAAGTTGACCCACCAATCCCGCGGCATGAAAGGTTGCTCCACTGGTGAGCTCTCCTTTATCGAGGACAACGACATCTGTCCAACCCATCTTGGTGAGATGATAAGCAATACTGCAACCTGTAATGCCACCTCCAATGATGACTACCCTCGCTTGATCCTTCATCGTTTCAGGTCCTCCTCGCCATCCCTTCATCAGGGCATGGGGATCCGATTTATAGGTTCCATGTCTGACCAAGCTGGTAGTAATTTATAAATGGGTATTTGTCAACAAGTAGCTGAAGAAAGCATCCTCAAATTCGAGATGATCCCATGAGATCCATAGGGGGAAGCAAAGCAGACTCAAAAGATTTAGAATTTAATGGGTGCTTTTTAAGGGATGCCCCCCTATGGGAGTTGGGTTGTGATAGGAGGACAAAAGGGAGGAGGGTAGGGTGGTTATTCTTTAAGTTTATATTGCCTTGCCAAATCTTCGCTGTATTTAGCCTTTCTACCGTCACATTTTTCCCTTTGACATAATTGGCAGCTGTAAAATGTCACTTCAGAGGGGAAGAAGATGCCTGAGACTGTTTTTCTCGGAATCATGAGCATATTTTCGGTCAGCCGAACCCCAATCGAATTTTCTGCCCCCTTGAAAAGCGAAAAGAGGGGTTTCTGTTCTTCAATGGGCCAATCCGGTAATGACCCCGGACTCATATAGGAGAGGCAGGCAATGTCGGACGAAGAGCGCAAATACTCTTCAAGATGATTTCGAGCATTGATGAGAGCAAGATTTCCAATGATATCGATGTAATATTGTTCAAGCAGGTCTGCGCAATTTCTCACCTCATCTTCCAATCTTGATCCGAT
>VGSD01000495.1 GCA_016875155.1 Deltaproteobacteria bacterium
CAAAGCTCATCTTGTAATTGGCTGTAACCATGACCGGAGATTTCTCATCTGGCGTTCCCAGCGCATAAAGACCGGGCTCAACAACATAATGCATGCGGCCGATTCCCCATCGTGCCTTGAAGCTCCCAAGATGATCGCTCGGGGTGAGAGAAGATAAAACCTGTGGAACCAAACCCAACGGCGTTTGAAGGGCTCCGCTCACAAAAGGCTGTTTTAGATCGGGAAGGCTCACCTGAGCTTTGACGACCGGAGGTCAACAGCTTGTGGTTTGAGAACAATCGTTCTCTTGAACCGAGGTGTAACATTTTGATTCACCCATCATAATCTTCTATACCTCCTTCATCATGGGGCCGAGGAAATCTCTCACCCGTTCCCCAAGGGAATCCGCTTTGATCAAATAGAGACAGCAAATCTCCCCTTCTTTATCCCAACTGATGAGAGCCAATTTGTCACCTGCTCGAATCTTCGCTTTATCCCTCAAATCTTTGGGAAGGACCATCTGCCCCCGCTCATCGACGCTGATGATCGATTCGACCTTGCAACAAGACATCCCCTTATCCACAGGTCCGCAAAAGGATAACTTTTGACTCTTCTTTGGCATGGCGTCGCCTCCCTTTACAGCTTTTTCTGAAAAAACAGATTAATCAGTAATATAGTATTATGCTGATATTAAGCCATTCCAAGCCATTTGTCAAGTTTCCCAGGTCAAAATTAAAGCAGGGGGCTTGCCGTGACAACACGACAAATTGTCAATTTTGGGCAAAAATTTGGCACTACATCGTCTATTTTAAATCCCTATATTTTAACAATATCTTTAAGTTTCAATATGTTACAATTTAAGCAGGTTGGCACGGCATTTGCTAGCCTATCTATTGGCGAAGATCCCATCTTGAGTTCGCATTCATTAAAATTTAAGACTTTTCTTCGGAATAGGTTATGGCAGAGGCTCCTGGAAGGATTTTGAAAAAAGAAAGAGAGATGCGGAACATCCCGCTGGAGAAAATCTGTTCCTTTACCAAAATAAAAGAGCACCATCTCGAGGCCATTGAAGAAGACAGATACGATCATCTCCCTCCTCCTCTTTATGTCAAAGGATACCTGAAGGTCTACGCTAAATACCTTGCCCTCGATGAGAAAGATATTCTTTACCTGTATGAAAATTACCTAAGAAGTCTTCTTCCGCCGGAACCTCCCATACCACTGCCGGAGGCCTCACCCCCGAAAAAGAATAACAGATCATTACTCTTACCTTCTCTCATCATCGCAGCGTTTCTCCTCTCATCGCTCTTTATTGCCTACCTTATGCACAACCCCAAAGAAGAGAAACCCACATCTTCGATACTCTTTCCTGTATCGCCCGCTACAGCCACTCAGCGAGAGGAAGGAAAGCAGACCCATGAGGTAGCACAACCAAAAGAGATACAAGAGTTAGAAAGCAAGGAAGTGGAAACACAACTGACTTCCGCCTTTGAAATTCTTGAGGCGGGCATGGGAACAAGGATTGAGAAAGAGAATGACCGGCAGTTCCTCACGGGGAATGCTCTGGATTTTAACTCAAATAATCAAAAAGGTTACTTCTTCACAAGAATCAAGACTCCGAAACCGGGAAAGATTGCCCATGTCTGGCTACGGGAGGGGAAGGAGTACCATCGAATAGAAATGGAGGTCAAGCCTCCCGCATGGTCAGTTTACAGTTACCTGACCTTCCAGCCGCAACACACCGGAAACTGGAAGGCCGAGGTAAGAGAGGGGGATCAGATCCTGACAAGCCTCAACTTCAAAGTCCTTCAATAATAACCAGAAGATAGACCCGGTTAATCAATCCTGACATTTCAAGTCTCTAACAAGATGAGGTTCGGGTCTTCGAGACGGGCGATCACCGTGTTGAGGAATCGTGCCCCCTCCGCTCCATCCACCACCCGGTGATCGAAGGAGAGGGCCAGGCTGAGAATTTTTCGAACCACTAACTTCCCATTTTTCACAACAGGCATCTCTCTGATTTTTCCGACACCCAGGATCGCAACTTCGGGGTAGTTAATAATCGGAGTCGCAAAGATTCCTCCCAATGCCCCATAGTTGGAGATGGTAAAGGTTCCCCCTTTCAGATCGGCGAGATCAATCGTTCGGTTCCTTGCCTTCTCAACCAACTGGGTTAATTCTTGCGCTATCTGGAGGATGGATTTATCCTTTGCATTCTTCACCACAGGAACCATCAGTCCTTCAGGAGTATCCGTCGCGACGCCAATGTTAAAATACTTTTTCAGAATGATCTCCTCATTTTCATCATCCAGGGTTGCATTGAGATAGGGATGCTCACTCAAGCCTGCGATCACGGCTTTGATGATGAAAGGCAGGATGGTCAATTTAACCCCCTTCTTCTCAGCCGGCTTCTTCTCTTTCTCTCTGATCTTCCACAATTCTGTGACATCCGCTTCATCCATCGTAGTTACATGGGGTGCCGTAAATTTCGATTTGACCATGGCCCTGGCAATGGATCGTCGTACCCCTCTTAACGGAATTCGATCCACATAGCCGTAAAGGTCATATTTCTTTACTTTTGTCACTTTCTTTTCCGGCTCCGGAGGCTTCTCCTTAGTCCCGGCGAACTGACGGACATCCTTTTCCAGGACCCTTCCTTCAGGGCCGGATCCTTTCACCTTATTAATATCAACTCCCAGCTCCTTTGCCAGGGCTCGAAAAGCAG
>VGSD01000496.1 GCA_016875155.1 Deltaproteobacteria bacterium
TGCTCAACATCAATCCGGGAACGGTCCTTCTCGGTTACCTTCTCCATAAGTTGGGAGTCGATATAGAGTTTAAGATCTCCGTCTTCATGGGGAACGATAATCCCTATTCCGTCCTCTGGACTTTATTGGCAGCCCGGCTCTTTTCACGGGAAGATGGTAAAACTTCTCTGATTGGTTTCAACCTGAGCAACTCTGTTGACTGTCAGACTCTGGAAAGGTCGTCAGAAATACGAAAGAAACTCGGGCTGGAAGAGAACGTCCGGATTGAACATCACATCACCGAAACCTGGAAGAGCATCGTGAGACAGCCATACAATCGGCGGTGCGATCTCCTGGAGGTTGCACCAAAAGTGCCCAACATCTCGGCAAAGCATGAGGGAGGCGACCCCGATGTTGAACAGACGAGGGAACATGCCTCAGACATACTCGACTATTTCAGGAATAAGGATGAAATCGTCTCCTGCGGCGATATGGACTGCCTGGAGAGGAATTACCTGGATAAGCATGATTCGGTGAATCGCACGGCCATTGCACTGACCGAAAAAGGGCTCGCCTTTATCGCCGCCCGGAATCTGCACAAGTGTTAATATAATGAGACCAATGGAAACAGGGGAGGGTACGTTCCCCGGACGGGACTATCGAGAGTCTGTTTTAAAATGCCCTTTTCCCGTCATGCCCCGATTAAATCGGGGCATCCAGGAGGTCTTGAAAAGACTGGATTCCGGCTTTCGCCGGAATGACGAACTTCTTGGTAACCATTAGTATGCGTCGTTACTTTGGCAGGTTTTCAAGAATCGGGTTCATGACTTTTTCAATTCGGCTCTTGACTCCCAAGTATTTGAAGTATTCCGCATCGGAGAGGGGCTGTTGAGGAGGGCCCATTTTGAAGCCCCGTACTTCGAGGGCCACCTTAAACCCAAGGGGAAAGGGAGCTGCAAACAGAGATCGAACCAGCAGGAGGATAGAGAACTGTAAGTCTCTGGCCTTTTCATAATTTCCTTCCTGCCACGCCTTATAGACTCCGACCATCACCTCCGGAAGAATACCGGCTGTGGCGGTCATACATCCTTTTGCTCCAACCATCAGGGCAGGGAAAAGGATTTCTTCACGACCGATGAGAACAGAGAGATCCTCTCCGATCAAACGGATCTTATCCATGAAGTGGAGAAGATCAACCATGCTCCCGCTTGAATCCTTCATTGCCACAACATTCTTCTTCCTTGCAAGACGCTTGACCACATCATAGCTGATAGGCGTGGCGAAGAGGGGGATATTGTAAAGGATGATGGGAATGTCCACGGCATCGCTGATCATCTCAAAGTGGCGTTCCATATTCTCCTGACTGATGGGATAATAGTAAGGCGGAGCCACCACGACCGCTTCGCAGCCGATCTCCTTAGCTTTTTGGGCGAGGAAGATGCACTCTTTTGGACGAGTAGAAGCGATTCCGGGTGTGACCGGAACCCTTCCCTTAGCCTGGTCATGGATGATCTGCATGAGGAAGACCTTCTCTTCCAGATCGAGGTGAATGAACTCGCCCACCGAGCTGATCGGGAAGATTCCATGAACTCCCTTCTCAATCATAAAATCGACCATCTGGCGGACCACGGTTTCGTTGACTGATCCGTCCTCAAAGGGAGTCATCATCGCCACATAGATTCCTTCGGGTTTGAACATTAATCTTCTCCTTACCTAAAAATGTTAAATGTTCTTTGTCACCCTGAACTCGTTTCAGGGTCTATTGGTTCGTTGATTTCTATTAGATGCTGAAACAAGTTCAGCATGACATTTTGGAAGTCTTTTGTCATTCATTTGTCATTCATTTGACATTTGAACTTTGAACTTTGGATTTATAGATTCAGCTTCTTTAGTGTCTCCGGTTTCGGTACTCCTTCCTCATCCCATCCTCTTACGAAATAATATTCTTTCAGCATAGTCTCCAGATCGACCACTCTGCCTCGAGTCGGACCATCCTTCAAGGGTTCACTGAAAAAGCGTTTCGGCAGGTTATCGTCGCCCTTTGTTAAACCTTCCCTTAAATTAAAAAGCCTCACGAGATTGTTGATGCGTTCTCCACTTCGCAAGATTTCTTCCGATGAGGCAAAGGATTCAATGCCAGTCACGGAGTGGAGAAACTGAACGATGTGTCTCAAACTGAGAGAGAAGATGGCAAAAAGGCAGGTGACAGAGGAGTTAATCACTGTAAACAGATCCTGCTGACTCTTTACGAACTCCGCCTTGAACTCGATTGAAAAAGGATCGATTCTCTCCTCTGGAGAGAGAAGCTCTGCTCCAATTGGCCAGGAACGAAGATGGCATGCGCCCCGGTCGCTGGTGGCATAGGCGAGGGCAATCCCAGTCGATCCGCGTGGATCATAGGCAGGCATCTCCAGGCCCTTCACATGGATGGCGAAGGATTCTGATCCCCTGCCAACTTCCTGAGCAATCCTTTTGACTCCTTCTCCCCAGAGAAGACCTGGTTTCTCTCTCCGGCCAATGAGATGGATGGCCCGAATGATCCCTTCATGATCTCCAAACCTTAAGGGGAAGCCGATATCGGATTCTTCCAGAACCTCTTTCTCCATGCACTCCATCAGGAATCCAATCACGTTCCCAGTAGAGATAGCATCGAGTCCATAAAGGTCACAGAGATATTCAGCCTGGATGATCGACGGGATATCTGCGTTTTCGCA
>VGSD01000497.1 GCA_016875155.1 Deltaproteobacteria bacterium
CCGAACCTCTTTGTGGGCTTCTTTAAAGAGAATAAGAGTCTCCCGAACAATCTCATTGAGGTGATTGGGTGTTGGATTGGAGGCAGGCATCCGGGCAAAGTTCGAAAACTCGTTGACCATTCCTTTTAATTCTTCCACCTGTTTCACAATGGTCCGCGTACACTCATCGAAGACTGCCCCGTCCTGATCGAGTTTCTCCAGATACCGCTTTCTCAACCGTTGCGCAGAGAGTTGAATCGGGGTCAATGGATTTTTTATCTCATGGGCAATCCTCCGGGCGACTTCCCTCCATGCCGCCACCCTCTGTGCTTTCATCAATTGGGTGAGATCATCAAAGACCGCCACAAAACCAAGCGGCTTCCCCTCTTCGTCCTTCAGGGTCGTCAGACTGATCAGTAGGGAAAGTGATTTCCCACCCAAATGGATGGTGAGCTGTTTTTCAATTGAATCTCTCTGGGAAAATTTGAGTTCGTTTAACAACTCCTCTATCTTCTCCACATACTCCTTTTCGAGCACCTCTGAGAGCCTTTTCTCCAGAACAGCCTCTCCCTTCACTCCCAACATCTGCTCCGCTGAAGTATTGATCGTTGTGATCATTCCCCGGTCATCAATGGAGATCACCCCTGCGGCCACATTCTTGAGGACAATCTCCATATATTTTTTCCGCTGTTCCAGTTCAGAACGGCTCACTTGAAGGTCTCCGGTCATCTGATTGAACGATTGGACGAGCCTTCCGATCTCATCACCTGCCTGCATATCGATCCGGAAATTGAGATCTCCCAGGGCGATCCGGTGCGTGGCCTCTGCGAGTTCCTTAATCGGAACGGTGATATCCCTGGCCATGCGAATACCGAACCAGATCGCCGAGAAGACGATAAGCAGGGTAACCATGAGAAGGGCCATCATATAACTGAATTTGATTGGCTTTTTCAGGTCCTTCATCTGTTTATAATCGACAGAAGCCTGTGAGATCTCACGCATCTTCCCTGCAAGGCTCTTCGGAATAAAGTAGGAAGCCGCCACCACACCGATCACTTCCCCACGGTCTGAGGGATCGAAGACCGGAGCAATGCCTGTGATCATTTCTCCCTCTCCAACCGGCAGGGTCCTAAATACCTCCTTGCCTGAAAATCCAACTTCCAGTAAGTCCTTGGGTGGAGAGAGGGAGATGGCTTTGAGTGAAGGGTCTTCAACCCTGATGAATCCTTCTCCTCCTTTGAAGAATAATCCAAGGGTGCTCAGGTGATATTCCTGCCGTTTTAACTCAAGGGCCTCTTTCAGGGGGATCAGTGCTGTCTCTTTTTTTAAAATGCCCTGCCTGGTGAGGTGGTACCCAACCTGTTTGGCAGAGGATATGGCTTGGTTGGCAAAATCGCGGTAGTAGGTCTGTGCCACCTCAAGAGATCCCTGAAGCGACTGCTCCACCTGAGCCTTAAACCAGTGTTCAACGCTGTTGGTGATGAATCCAGCAGCTACAAAAAAGAGAAGAAAGGTGGGTACGAGCGAAAGGAGGATAAACGCCAACACCAGTTTGGTTCTCAGTTTCGCTCCTAAAACTTCTCGTTTCCGTTCAAAAATGAGTTTGACGAGGTTCCGAATCACCAGAAAGATGAGAAGGAGGATCAGGATGATGTTGATATTGATCAGGCCTAAGATGATGATATTAGTGGCAATCGGACTTCTATCATCCACCTGGGGGATCTTCACCATGAATGTGGTGAGACCAATGATCAGGATGACGATGACGACAATAATGATCAGTTCGTTCCGCCGTCTTCGCTCGTCTGAAGAAAGTTCTTTTTTCATAATGCCGAATATGTGGATTAAGGTTACGGTTACGAAGCCCGTATCGTTTATAAAAGGTTATGTTGATTGGCTTTTAATTATCTTACCTAACCGTTACCGATAACCGAAACAGGCCTCGTTACCCTAACCTAAAGACGAAGCCAAAATTTTTATCAAAAAAATGAGATTTGAAGGGGACCGTAAGCCGAGTTCTGTATTCCTGCTCCTCCGTTAGAAGGAGCCGGAATGATGACCATTTATCTAGGATCCTGATTGCTCAGGACCTCAAGCGACCTTACCCGTCCCGCCTTTATTCCCGGTGCACACGCATCGGGAATAAATTTGAATGGGCCGTTCTCATCTCCCCGTATGCACGGGAAGGAAGCGGGACCTATTTGGTCTTGCTCCGGATGGGGTTTACCAAGCTGTGCCGATCGCTCGGCTCACTGGTGAGCTCTTACCTCGCCTTTTCACCCTTATCCCGACTTTCGTCGGGACGGTATCTTTTCTGTGGCACTTTCCTTATCCTGTCTCTTAGGAGACAGGACCGTCCGCGTTACGGACCACCCTGCCCTGTGGAGCTCGGACTTTCCTCCCCTCGATCGCCTCTCTTTTCAGAAAGGGATGAGGAGCGGCCATCTCTTCCCCTTCAAATCCCTCCTTTCTCCTTGATGATTTTCCTCTCAATGGCCTGATTGGCCAAAAGATCAGCCTCCTGATTCTCTTCTCTCGGGATGGCTTCGATTTCAAAGGAGACAAACTCTTTGATCATTTCCATCACCTTTTTGTGAAGGAGCCTCAGGTGGAGTTCCTTAACTCGATAAATCCCCTTGACCTGCCTTGCGATCAGCTCTGAATCCGTAAAAACATGAATGGACTCTCCCCCCAACCTCTTGGCTTCTTT
>VGSD01000498.1 GCA_016875155.1 Deltaproteobacteria bacterium
CCGTTTCGGTTACTGGTTACGGTTACGTGTAAAGAATTAAAAGACGATAAACGTAGCCTCTTATTAACGATACGGGCCTCGTTACCCTTACCGTTAGACTTTCAAATTATGTTTCGAGGACGAAAATGACCTCCATTCTTACACGGTATTCAGTAATCTTTGAATTCTCCACAGCCACTCGAAAATCGACCACTCGTAGCCCTGTGATTCCCCTCAAGGTTTTTGTTGCCCTAGCAAACCCGATCTTAACGGCATCATCAAACCCTTTTGGAGAACCTGAAATAATTTCAGTTACTCTAGCTATCCTTGGCTCAGCCATACTTATCACCTCCTTTTTTAAATCAGATTTTGTAGTATGAAGTTTATACAGAAATAGTTTGAAATGTCAAAGAGAAAAAAATCACATAGACATTTATTTTTATTATCATTAAAAGTGATGGAAAATTGATGGGTTGCATCAAATTCTTATTGATAAATTTGAAATTTGTGTTATAAAATGTTTTTTTAATGGTGGTTTCTTTGGAAACAAGGGGTTCCCGTGAATAGAAGAGTGGTCACTTCTGGAGGGGATAATTGCTATATCGAGCAATTTACCCGTTATCTCTCGGCTGAGAAAAATGCTTCTTCACATACCTGTCGATGCTATCAAAGGGACTTAAAAGAATTTGAGGATTTTTTAAAAAGTCAGGGGTCGGATTTTTCATCATCAGGAGAACTGGAATGGGGTAGGGTGGACCGGATCGCCATCCGCAAATATCTGAGCGTTCTTCACCGAAAGAATAAGAAGAGTTCGATTGCGAGAAAGATTTCCACACTCCGATCCTTCTTCAGATATTTGGTAAGGGAAAGATTGGTTTCGTCCAATCCGGCCAAGTCTGTCTCGACACCCAAAGCAGAGAAGACACTGCCTACCACCCTTACTGTAGATGAGGCTTTTCAGCTCATGGAGTCATCTGAAAAGCCTATAGAAAAGGTATCCAAGTCAGAGGTAAGAAACAGGGTATTGAGAGATCATGCCATTCTGGAATTACTCTATTCGAGTGGATTGAGGGTGGGAGAGCTTGTAGGGTTGAATTTAAAACACCTGGATTTAAATCTTGGGATCGTCAGGGTTATGGGAAAGGGGAGAAAGGAACGGATTGTGCCCGTCGGAGATCAAGCCATCAAGGCACTGAAGGTTTATCTGGATCAGAGAAGAGACCCTGAGAGCGAAACGCCTCTTTTTGTCAACCTGAGAGGTGGGAGATTGACCAGCCGGAGCGTTGGAAGGTTGATCAAGAAATATACAAGGTCTTCGGGCATTGTCCGCAAGGTGAGCCCTCATAGTCTCCGCCATAGCTTTGCCACCCATCTTTTAGATGCGGGGGCAGATATCCGGGAGATTCAGGAGATGTTAGGACATGCGAGCCTCTCCACCACTCAGAAATATATCCATCTCAGCCCGGGTAAGTTAATGGAGGTTTATGATAGGGCACACCCAAGGAGTTTTTTAAAAGCGAAAAAATGATAGACGAGGGACAGAAAAAAGTGATCAGTTATCAGTGATCAGTATGCAGTGAGCAGAAAGCAGAGGCCAGAAAAGACGAGGGACGAAAAAAAACAAGAGGGTGATATGATGGTGGATATAAAAAGCACTACTATTTTATGCGTTCGGCATAAGGGAAGGGTGGTCATGGCCGGGGATGGACAGGTTAGCCTCGGACAGACCGTGATGAAGCACAAGGCGAGAAAGGTCCGAAGGATTTACCAGGACAAGGTCCTTGCTGGATTCGCAGGCGCCACAGCGGATGCCTTCACTCTCTTTGCAAAGTTTGAAGAAAAACTGGAGCAGTATAATGGGAATCTGCTCAGGGCGGCAGTGGAACTGGCCAAGGATTGGAGGACCGACCGCATCCTGAGAAGGCTCGAAGCCCTGCTCATCATTGCGGATAAAGAGCATTCGCTGGTGATCTCCGGCAACGGAGATGTCATTGAACCAGACGATGGGGTGACAGCCATCGGCAGCGGAGGACCATATGCCCATGCAGCTGCCAAGGCACTGACCCAATTTTCAGAATTGGATGCGAGAGCTATTGCCGAAGAGGCGATGAAGATTGCCGCCTCCATCTGCATCTACACGAATGACCGTATCATCTTTGAGGAGTTATGAATAAAACTTTCACTCCACGGGAGATCGTTTCGGAACTAGATAAATATATCATCGGCCAGAAGGATGCCAAACGTTCTGTCGCCATTGCACTGAGAAATCGGTGGAGACGGCAGCAGATCCCCGAACCCCTCCGGGACGAAATTGCCCCGAAAAATATTATTATGATTGGCCCCACCGGCGTTGGAAAAACCGAGATCGCCAGAAGGCTGGCCAAACTGGCCCAAGCCCCTTTTCTGAAGATCGAAGCCTCGAAATTTACGGAGGTTGGATATGTGGGTAGGGACGTGGAGTCCATGGTCAGAGATTTAACGGATCAGGCAGTTAACATGGTCAAGGCTGAAGAGACCCGAAAGGTCCAACAGAAAGCCGAGGAAATTGGAGAAGAGAGGTTGCTGGACCTTCTTCTCCCGGCATCGAGAAAGGGCCCTCCCAAAGAGGGTGAAGATTCAAAAGAAACCCGAGAGAAACTCCGAAAATTATTGAGAACCGGAAAGTTAAATGAAAAATATGTGGAAGTAGAAGTGATGGACCGGAATT
>VGSD01000499.1 GCA_016875155.1 Deltaproteobacteria bacterium
TCCTTCCCAAAGATCAAAAGTGTGGTAAGCCCCCTTTTTGCAAATTGGGCTCCGGCATCCGCCCCGCCGGTGAGATCATCTGCGATGAGAAGGCATCTTTGGTTCATTGGATACTTACACCAAAAATCTGAGAATTTATTTCTAGCATTAAAAAAAAGTTGTCATGCCGAACTTGGTTCGGCATCTCGTTTTGTTCATAGGAGAGAGATCCTGAAACGAGTTCAGGATGACAGGACCGAAAAATTATTATTTATCAGGGTTTAGTAGAGCAATACCTGTGCCAAGGCTTGAGTCGTATTCCACATTTAGAAATGTCAATAAATTAGAAGGGTTAGGATGGGACGGAGAAAGGGAGAAAAGAATGGATCCTTTAATACGTTCAAAATATTAACAATACTGTTTATATTATGAACGTATTAATCTAAACAGAAAGGTTTCTTTCTCGTCACATTTTGATCTTTTTCCAGAGGGTGGTCCTGCTGATGCCAAGCCGTTTAGCTAATTCTGTTTTCTTGAGAGGGGCCGATTCGCAAATTTTCTTAATCCATACCTGTTCTAATTCTTTCAGGTTTAAATCTCCTCCATTTATATCAAGGTTCATTTCTACGGATTCGTCAGGTTTTTTGAGTTCTTCACGAATCCATTTTGATATCTCTTTGAGGTTCCGAGTAAAATGGTCTGTGAGGTTGGCCAGCCTTTCCACCAGGTTTCTTAATTCCCGGATATTTCCAGGCCAGGGATAGTTACCCAATAGTCCCATGACTTCTTTATTGAGTAAATATCTTCTCTGGCCCTTTGGATTGATTCTCAAAATGAAATGCCTAAAGAGCCGATAGGCGTCATTTCCTCTCTCTCGAAGGGGAGGGACGTTCAATTGAAGTACATTGAGCCTGTAGAAGAGGTCACCCCTGAATCTTTTCTCTTTTACCTCTTTCGCCAGATCTCGATTGGTGGTTGCAATGATCCGGACATCCACAGGAATAACACGATCGTCTCCGATGGGTAGAACTTCCCTTTCTTCGATGACCCTTAAAAGACGACTCTGAAGGTTGATGGGCAATTCACTGATTTCATCAAGAAGCAGGGTTCCATGATGAGCCAGTTCAAATAGCCCCTTTTTCCCCTCCCTTCTCGCTCCTGTGAAAGCCCCGGGCGCATAACCGAAGAGCTCACTCTCCAGGAGGGGTTCCGGAAGAGTTGCACAGTTGATGGCGACAAATGGCCTCTCTGGACCGAATTTTTCATTGTGAATGCTCTGGGCGAACATCTCTTTGCCCGTTCCTGTCTCTCCAATGATGAGGACGGTCGAGTCTGCGCTTGAAAAACTCTTCGCCCTGTTGATGATGGCCTGGAACCCTTCATCCTCTGAGATGATGTCGGAAAAAGAGTATCTGACCACATGTCCCTTTAAATAGAGCTCATGCCTGATCTTTCTCTCTGCCTGCTGAAGCTTCGAGATGCTTCTTCCGACAATGAGGGTTCCTGTCCTCTCCCCATTGGCTTCAATGGGGACATAGTCGAGCAGGAGATGTTTCCCCTGGACATAGCCGAGAAAATTTCTCTGGGCCGCCAGCTTCTTCTTCGTCTCTTTTAATGGATCGATCGGGTAAAGGTGCAGGGGTGAGCCGATGAGTTCTGCCTCTGCTTTCTTAAACGTCTGGGATGCTGCCGGATTACAGGATTGGATTCGATCGTTGGAATTGAGAATGATCAGTTGATCGTCGACGGTGTTTAAGACCGCTTTTAACTGGGTAAGGGTATCCAGGTGCTGTTTGGCCTTTTGGGCCTCCGCACGCACGACGCCTAAAATTTCATACGCTCCATGAAAAGATTGCAAAAGGGATTCCCTGCCCGATTCGATTAATATAGACTGTTGTCTGAACTTCGAAGCCTGGGACACGACGATTTTGTCCCCGATGATCATTTCGATGCTATTTTTATGGGCTTCTTCCAAGATGGCCGGGACTTCCTCTTCTCTTTGGATAGGAAAGACGGTTAAATTCAGGTCTAAGAGATCGCCCAGCTTCTCCGAACCATAGACGACGTTTTCAAACCCGACGATACCGATCTTCTGGTTGCGGTTTTTGACCTTTTGAAGGGCTCCGAGAATATCGTAGGCTGTCACTTTTATCTCAACGATGGGGATGCTTAATCGTTCCTTCAATAATTTCGCTGTTCCGCCACGGCTGACGATGACCTCCACTCCCTTTTCTACAAGAAGCGTTCCGTTTCTAAGTCCTTCCTTCAGGTCCCCCACCTCAATGACAATCGGTTTTTCAAATTCTTTACAGATCTCCCTGGCAAGCTCTGCCATTTCAGGGTAGGGGGCCATCAATGCTACGGGGATTGGGGAGGTTGTTTTCACTTTCATCACCCTTAATTTATACAATCCCTTCAAGTCAGTCAATATGGAACGAATAAAAAAGGTGCTTGTGTTATTTATTCATTTTTGTTAAGTTCCATGCAGCATAAAGCTTGCCATCATGAAACCGCAAAAAGAGTTTGAAAGAATTGTGATTTCAGCTCTGGAGGGGCTACCCAAGTCCTTAAAAAATCGGATGGAGAACGTCGATGTGGTGATTGAGAATCAAGTTCCTCCGGAACTCCTTTCAGAGATGGGTTTGAAATCCCCTTTTGATTTGTTAGGGCTCTACCAGGGAGTCCCGATCGAT
>VGSD01000500.1 GCA_016875155.1 Deltaproteobacteria bacterium
CAGGGTTCGAGATCAGATCAGGCATATTGAGCATGTGATCGAAAAACAGAAGATCGTCTCACGTGATTTTCTCGACCAGGATGTAATCGGGTTCCACCGTCATGACCATACAATTATCATCCATCCTCTTTTTGTCAGAGGAGGGAAGCTGCTCGGAGGACGTGGTTTTACTTTTCCCGGAGCAGCCCTGCCCGACGAAGAGGTTCTCTCATCCTTTATCCGCCAGTACTATCATGAGGGGAAATTCATTCCAGAACAGGTTCTGATTCCGAAACCAATACCCGAACAGAATTTTATGGAAGAGCGGTTGACCGGTTTGAGAGGCAAGAAGGTCAATCTCCTCGTCCCCCGAAAAGGGGAGAAAAAGAAACTTCTCCAGTTAGCCTGTGAAAATGCCGAAAGGCATCAAATCACAAAGGCCGAATTGGAAAAAGATCAGGAGAGAGTCCTCGAAACCCTTAAAGATCAGCTCCGTTTAGCAAGGATTCCGAGGAAAATCGAGGCTTTTGACATTTCAAATCTTCATGGGGGATATGCCGTGGGGGCAATGGTTGCTTTCGAAGATGGTAAACCGAATAAGGATCGATACCGCCATTTTAAGATCAAAACCGTCGAAGGAGCGGATGATTATGGAATGATGTATGAGGTGCTTCTCCGGCGGTATCGCCGAGCGCTTGAGGAGAGTGACCTTCCGGATATGGTTCTATTGGATGGAGGCAAAGGGCAACTGAACGTGGCACAGGAAGTATTTAAGGAACTGCAGATCAAAGGGGTCGATCTCGTTAGCCTTGCCAAAGGAAAGATAGGAGTTAGTGGAGAATCCTCTTTGTTAGAGAAGGCCGAGGAGAAAGTATTTCGGCCTCAGGTCAAAGAGCCTTTCCGGTTTATGAAAAATTCCCCTGTTATTCACCTCCTTGATCGGGTCCGTGACGAGGCACACCGTTTTGCCATTACCTATCATAAGAAGGTGAGAAAGAAAGAGACGATTCGATCCGTCTTGGAAGATATTCCGGGAATAGGGAGGGTTAGGCAGAGGGAGTTGTTAAACTATTTTGGCAGTGTTGATAAGATTAAGGAAGTCTCCTTGGAAACATTGGCGAAAGTCCCGAAGATGGATCTAAAATCTTCCCAGCGGGTCTACAAATTTTTTCATCCCGATCCTATATAATGATAAGGCCCGTATCTGTGTTTATAGAAGAATGGGTTGAATTTTGAACAGTCACTCAAAATAAGTTCAATCATAGGTTTTGGAGTGAGAACTTTGCTATTGTTCGGAAGGTTTCCGGTAATGGTCGTCGCCCACCGGGGTTTTTCCGGAGTTGCTCCGGAAAATACTATGATTGCCTTTAAAAAAGCGATCGAAGCGGGCAGTGATATGATCGAACTCGACGTTCGTTTGTCCAAGGATGGAGAGGTCGTGGTAATTCACGATGAATCGCTGGAAAGAACGACCAATGGAAAGGGGAGGGTGATTGATTTGACCCTTACCGAGTTGAAGAAGTTAGATGCTGGTTCAAGATTTCATTCTTCCTTCTCAGGGGAGCAGATTCCGACCCTCAAGGAGGTGTTACAACTGGCCTATGGCCAGATTATGGTCAATGTTGAACTGAAGAGTGGGGATTATGGCAGATACACTATTTTCGATCTGGCTGACCGAGCTCTCCGGGAGGTAGAAATGGCAGGGATGGTTGACCAGGTGATTTTTTCATCCTTTCATCCTGTCGCCCTTGAAAAGGTGTTAGAAAAAAAACAGGATGTGTTAGTGGCTTATCTCTATGAAAGGCATTGGAGTTTACCTCGAGAAGTGACCGAAGGAAGACCTTTTCCTATCCTGAACTGCCGAAAATCAGTTTTGACCTTGGAAAACATCTCCCGGGCTCATCAGGAGGGAATCCGGATAGGGGTTTACACTCTCAATACAGAAGAGGAAATGGAAAGGTTTATTGACCTGAAGGTGGATGCGATTATCACGAATCACCCGGACCGATTCATCAACATTCTAAAGAAAAGATACCGTATTTGAAAAATCCGAATCTCGGGCTAAGTATCCGTTTCAAACCAATCTCCTGGATGCCAGATCAAGTAAGGCATGATGGAAAGAATGCATTTATAAACAGACCCTAGTTACCTAAAAATAACATCAGTAATCCAATGGCCCAGCAGTAGTAGGAGAAGCTTGAAATATTTCCTGCCTTGATGATTCTCATCAGGAGTGTAAGGGAGAGTAATCCCACCCCAAAAGCGACCACCGTGCCGATCAGGGTAGGTAATATTTCTGATACAGAATAAACCCCCCTCATTTCTAAAAACGTGGCGCCCAGGATGGCTGGAATCGAAAGGAGAAAAGAAAATCTTCCGGCAAGCTCACGGTTTAATCCGCAGAAAAGGCCCATGGAGATGGTCGCGCCGGAGCGGGAGATTCCGGGGATGATGGCAATTCCCTGGGCCACTCCAATAAGGATGGCATCAATCCATCTCATCTTTTCTATGAACCTGCCTTCCCTCTTGAGCCACCGGGTCAACCAGAGGATTGACCCCGTAATCAGGAGCATTCCCCCTACAAGACTCGGCCTGGAGAAGAGAGATTCAAACCAGTCCTTCCCCAAAAATCCCATTAGACCCGTAGGGATAGAGGCGATGATGATTAAGAAAAATAGTTTTATCTCCTCCT
>VGSD01000501.1 GCA_016875155.1 Deltaproteobacteria bacterium
CCGGCATGACATGGGAAGTAGTCCCATATGGCTGGCAACGGTTTCTCTGGAACCGGCCCCCGCACCAGTCGAATCAAATCCTGAAAGTCAGGCATGGATTCTCCCTCCTTCTAAATGTGATCTTATCCTGTTCAATTTTTTTTTACCATATGATTTAAATGTATTGAAAATCGAAGAAATATCTCTGCAATCAATTTTAAAAATCTGTGTAATTAGAGGGCGGATGGTATTGCCCCGAGGCTTTCCAAAAATTACCTTGACACCTAAAATCGCCTCATATATATTCAATTTGCCAAATGGTTATCATCAATTAAAAGGAGGAGGTTATTTATGGAAAAGCGTTTGTTTATTTGCATCGTAGTTGTATTTGCTGCCCTTGCCCTGGTGGCGTCGGCAGAGGCGCAGACCAAGCTTAAATTCGCCCACGTCTATGAGGTCAGCGAGGCTTTCCACAAGGAAGCGCTCTGGGCTGCAGGTGAGATTGCCAAACGGACCAACAACAAGTACCAGATCGACGTGTTTCCAGCCTCGGCTTTGGGAAACGAACAGCAGATTGCCCAGTCAATGCCCCTGGGAACGATTGACATGGCTTACATTGGTGCTGGCTTCGTTGGGGCTACCTTTAAGCCCTTCTCCATTGTCAATGCTCCCTATATCTGGCGCGACTTCGACCACTGGAAAGCCTACAGCAATAGCCCTTTCTTTACCGAGTTAGCCGACGGGTATTTCAAAGAAACCAGCCACAAGGTTGTGGCTCTAACCTATTACGGGGCCCGACACACCACAGCCAACAAGGCCATCAACACTCCGGCAGATATGAAGGGTATGAAACTGCGGGTCCCGCAGGCCCCCATGTATATGATGTATGCCAAAGCCATGGGCGCCAATCCCACGCCCATCGCCTTTGCCGAGGTGTACTTAGCTTTGCAGAACAAGACCGTGGACGGACAGGAGAATCCCCTGCCCACCATCCAGGCCAAAAAATTCTACGAAGTCCAGTCCCACATCAACCTGACGGGTCACATCCTGGACAACCTGACCACAGTGATCGGTTCCCCGTTATGGAAAAGACTTAGCCCACAGGAACAGCAGATCTTCGAGGCGGTATTCAAAGAGGCTTCAGCTCGCGCTGGCGCTTCGATCCGCGAATCCGAGCAGAAGCTGGCTGACTGGTTCAAACAGCAGGGTAAGACGGTAGTGATACCGGATCTGAAGGCTTTCCGTGAGGCGGCAGTGAAAGTCCACAACGATGCTTCCTTTGGGGCAGTCTGGACTAAAGACCTGTATGACCGGTTGCAAGGTGTAAAATAGTATCATGAACAAATTGACGCGGCTCACATCGGTGGAATTTTCCTCAATGGGAGCCGCGATCTTTTTGTCTCACTCGGGAAGGAAAACCCTCGCCTTAAGGCGAAGGCTTTAGTATGCACACGGTGTGCAGGTCGCTTCGACTCGCAACCGAGTTTTTCAGGTTTACCCTCATGAGAATTTCTGTGCCGCTTATTTTTTCTTTAGCCGACTTCAGTCGGTAGAGAATCCACCGGCTTGTAGCTGGTGGTAGCTCAATTCTCCGTCCGGTGTCCTTCCGCTTATAGAGAAACCGGACACAGTAAAGGTATGACCGAGAAACATAACACCAACACCGATCTCGAGGCTCAAAGCAAGAACACAAGCAACGAATCAGAGGTGAACCTGAAAGAATACGGCCCCGAGGACTGGGTGACCCTGGTTTTTTTCTGGATCCTCGCTATCGTGGTCTTCCTCCAGTTCTTCACCCGGTACGCGCTCAACAACCCTCTCGCCTGGACCGAAGAAATTGCCCGGTACCTTCTGACCTGCGTTGCCTTCCTGGGTGGCGGGATTGCTGTCCGTCGCTACAGCCATATCCACGTGGAGTTCCTCTACCTTTACTATCCCCGAGGCGTTGCTCATTTCCTTTCTAATTTAGTGGACATTATCCGGGTAGTTTTTTTCGGCTACGCCACATGGCTCTGCCTGAAGGTCACCCTGATTATGAAAACCCAGCCCATGGTGGTCGTGGACTGGCCCATGAGTATCGTCTATGGAATATGTACGGTTGGCATTGCTGCAATGACTATTCGAGCCGTTCAGGTGGCGATTCAAAACTGGCGCAGCGGGTCAAGTGTGCTCACCCGCGTGGGGCAGGAGGGACGACACCAATGACTACCCTCGCGCTCATCGGTGGTTTTCTCCTGCTCATGGCCATTGGTGTGCCTGTGGCGATCTCGCTGGCCGGAGCCTGCCTCATCTATGTGATCATCGAAGGGGTTCAGCCTCACCTCGTCGTTTTGCACCGGATGATTGGAGGGACAGACTCCTTCCCACTTCTGGCCATTCCTTTCTTCATCATGGCTGGCAGCCTGATGAACTCCAGCGGAATCACCACCCGGATTTATGATTTTGCCATGGCTCTGGTTGGGTGGATGAAGGGCGGACTTGGACATGTGAATGTGGTAGGTTCGGTCATCTTTGCCGGAATGTCAGGAACGGCTGTGGCAGATGCGGGGGGATTGGGCAATATTGAAATACGAGCCATGAGAGATCATGGCTATGACGTGGACTTTGCCGTAGGAATCACCGGAGCATCCTCGACCATCGGACCCATCATTCCTCCCTCTCTGCCCATGGTGATCTATGGGGTGATGGCCAA
>VGSD01000502.1 GCA_016875155.1 Deltaproteobacteria bacterium
CCAGAGGAGGAACTCCTGAACTCCGCACATGTGGTAGGAGATCGTCCATGGGCCCATCACCTTTCCGATAATTCCAACCTGGTTTCCATAATTCTTTCTCAACAATTCCAAGGCTTGGAGGACAACCTTGATCGAAGGTTTTTCGAGAAGATTCTCTGGAATATGAAGCTGGGAAACCTCCTTTACTGGATGGGTTTTAGCATCGGGCATCATGGAGGGACTTCCCCAATCGACCACACAACCCAATGCCTCTGCTTCTTGCTGGACGCTGAATTCAGGCATGATAGAATCGAATCCAAGGATTTCATATCCTCCTGCAGCGAGTTCAGCCATCTTGATTGGATCGAGGTGGGCATCCGGGAAGAAGATTCCGGTCTTCTCCATTAACTCAACCGAAACGATGGAGGTCGGATTGGCCACAGAGATCCGGTCTCCCTTTCTTCCTCCGAACATTCCCGAAAGAAACCGTCGTTTGGGTGAAGATATTTGGTTTTTCATTAGATCCATCCTTGATAGACTCCTGGGAAAGCGTCTCTCCTATGAAAACCGGTGTCCTGACGCCGGCCCGGCGAAGGCCGGGAGCCATTTTAATTACTGGGTCCCGATTTTCATCGGGAACCCTGGATTCCGGCTTTCGCCGGAATGACAACTGAGACCATCATCCTTTAGACATGATTAGTTGATCAACAAGCTCAACCGCCCGAACCGCATCTTCTCCATAGCCATCCGCCTCAATCTCCTCCGAAAACTTCCGGGTTACTGGCGCTCCCCCAATAATGATCTTTGGCGGGTCGGAAAAAGCCTGACGGATGCTTTTGACCACCTCCTTCATCTCCAGCATGGTGGTTGTTAGAAGAGCTGAAAGGCCAACGAGGTCTGGCCGTTCTTTATCAATGGCCTCTAAAAACCGCTCTTGGGGAACATCGATTCCAAGGTCAATTACCTGATATCCAGCCCCTGTCATCATCATGATGACCAGGTTTTTTCCGATGTCATGGATATCCCCTTTGACGGTTCCAATGAGAAACTTTCCTTTGCTCGGGACGTTGTTTCTGAGAAGTTCTGGCTTGAGAATCTCAATCCCGCGGTGCATGTTTCGGGCAGCAAGTAGAACCTCGGGCACCCATACCTGACAGGCCTTGAACTCCTGACCAATGATCCCCATGGCCCCGATAAGCCCTTCGTTTAAGATAACTATGGGCGATAGTCTTTTTTCAATACACTCTTTTAAAAGGCCTTCAATGGTTTGTAGACGGGTATCCCTCAAAGCAGCATAGAATTGTTTAATCTCTTCGTTGGTCATCATGGCTCCTCAATCCTGCGTTTCGGAGGTTTAAAGCGGGTATCAGGCGACCAGGATATCAGGATGCAGGGTACCAGAAGATCAGGAAACCAGGCAACTTCATTGTTTAATCTGATATTCTTATATCTACTTCCTGATTGCCTGATACCCTAATATCCTTCTAAATTTTAATTGGGTAAATTCCGTATTTTAACACGGTTTCCCGCATGGCCTGGTAATTTCCGAATTGGGCCCAGTTTGGCACAGAGTTTCCGGACCCCAGGGCATATCCCCCGCCCGGTCCAATCTCTTTGATTCGCTTCTTCGTCAATTCACGGACTTCTTCCGGCGTTCCTGTTGCCAGCAGATCGGTATGAATGTTACCGAGGATTCCAAGCTTTTTTCCCACCTTCTCCTTGACCTCGTTGATGTCCATGCAGGTGGGATCGATAGGATGGATGGCGTCAAACCCGATCGAAATGAAATCGTCCATCATGGGCCAGATATTTCCATCCGAATGGAGGAGGAAGATCAGGCCCTTTTGTTTGCACATTGAAGCCAGCTCCTCATACCAGGGGAAGACATATTTACGCAAAAATTTCGGATCGACCATCGGGCCGGAACCGTACGAAAGGTCGTCCACAACCCACAGGCCCCCGATGTTCGGAATCTTCAGCAATTGCCGGGCTCCCAGAACCTGGATCTCCCCGACTTTCTTAAAAACGCGTGCAAGGAGTTCCTCTTGAAGGTAGAGGCTCAAGCAGAAATTCTGAAAACCCATGAGCATCCAGGTTAAGGTAAAGATCTTTCCCGAACAGGCAATGATTTTCATCTTTTCTGGCAGAAAGGGTTGGATATCATGGAATTTGCTGAAGTCGAGTTTGGCAGCTTCTTCCCAGGGAAAACGTTCTTCGTCACCGGAGTCGGAGATCACTCCCTTCTCTTCGATGTCCCAGGGGACGATCTCTTCGGTCTCTTTCCCTTTTTTTAAGACTTTCTGGACAACTCCGAAGATGGATGACTCTTTTGTAATCTCGCCAGGGCTCATCATTCCGACGGTCAAAGGGATGAAGTCGTAGCCGGCATTAACCCAGAATTCCACCTGAGATTTGAGGTCGGAATCAGCCACTTTCTTACAAAGGAAAGAGGATTGGATTTCATAGGCGACGAGGGCTTCTGCCAGAGGCAGACGATCAGGCTCTTCGTGGCGGAGGGCCTTTTTCAATCGGTTAAAATCGGGTTGCATCATCATGACTCCTTATTTAATCATCGTTCCCGGCAGCCAGAGGGCGATCTGAGGAAAGATATTGTTTAAAACAAGGGCAAGGACCATCAGAAAAAAGAACGGAATGGTCGAGCGAAAAATCTGACCCACAGTTATGC
>VGSD01000503.1 GCA_016875155.1 Deltaproteobacteria bacterium
ATAGGTCTGCTCAAAAAAGATGTCAGCAAACTCCCCACCATTCTTGAGGGCCTCCTTAAGAATTTTTTGGAATGGAAGATCTATTTTCATTCTATTCCTCTTGGTTTGATCTCTGAATTTTAAATTCCAAATCACAAATTCCAAACCCCAAATAAATCCAAAATCACAATGAACGAAAGTTTCAAACTAGGACTAAATGGTTTGTAATTTTGAACATTGGAATTTATTTGTGATTTGATGCTTGCCTGCCTGCCGGTAGGCAGGGAATTTGGTGCTTTCACAAAAAAATCAGCTAAGGAAATTCGGGTAACCATTCAATCTTTATTTCTTTCCTCAGCCCCTCCAGCACCTTCTCTACATCCTTTTCCCAGCCCGGCGCAATCATCAACTCCACAATCGCCTCATGAGGATCCTTTGTTCTTAACACCGCCATCCCCTCATGCGACTCGATGATGAACTTAAAAAAGGCAATATCCTTTCGCTGAACCCTGAAATAGCGTGATTGAGTATCCATGGTTTCAGTTCGGAGTTCGGAGTTGGGAGTTCGGAGTATTTGATTTTCACTCCGAACTACGAACTAAATACTCCGAACTTTACTGATGAGCCTCCCGGTCACATCCCCGAAGAGGACAACATCTTTGATCGTTCCTTCCATGGGATAGAGATCTTTTGACAACCATCCTTCGATCAAACCCTCCTGGGAATGAGTAATCTCCGGATCGAGAAGAAGTTTAACAAAGTAATCTTTTCCGTCTTTAAGCTTCTCTGATTTTTTCCTTTTCTCCTCTTCTTCTTTCGCCGCTACCCTCACTTCATAGTTTGAAGGACCTTTTTTCGGAAAGGTGGAGACCACATATTTCTTCCCCCTCTCGATCTCACCGTAAACCCCGTAACGAAAGTTGTATGAAGCGGTTACGAAATCATCATAGGTTTTTCCAGGAGGAATTGCCTCTTCTGTTTTCGCGAGGGTCCCGTCCTTTCTCCTCCTGGTCTGAACCCATTTCATTCTCTGATAATCAAAAAGATGGGTCCTTTTTCTCAGTTTTTCTCCGACCTTAACATCTTCTTCGAACGTAATCGCCCGGAGGCGTTTTCCGCCATCCAACTCTTCCATGATGGAACGGTAAATGTCCACTCGATAACGAGCAATATATCCCAGAATCCCCATGGTCTCTGTCTGGAGGATGGCCATGTAACGACCTTTCGTGTCCATCTCTTTAAAGGTCAATTTACCAAGGGCCGCCTTTTTAAAAAGCCAGAACCCGATTTCATAAGAGAGTTCTTCTCCCTTAAAGAATTCTCCGATCGTTTTTCCCTCCTGTCTCGATGCAGAAAACGAACTGGCTTCTGTTTCCCTCAGATAGAAAGGGAGAGCAGGGAGCAACGAACATCCCAAAATCCAACGGAAGAAATTTCTTCTAGTAAAAGCAGCCATTTTATCTCATGGTTTATTGTCTATCGTCTATTCACCCTCACCCCTTCCCTCTCCCATCAAGGGAGAGGGAGAGAAGGTGGTTCATCGTCTATCGTTCATCGTTAAATATGCAGTTCAATCACATCGCCTTCGCTCACCCGGTAGTCACGCTTCACCATCTGGCCGTCAAATTTACCCGATCCCCAGACCCTGGCGTATTTTAGTTTAGCGGCAAAATCCTTATGAACCGAGAGGGCCACATCGTAGATCGTGCCTCCCCTTTTCAAAATTACAGGCTCTGTCCGGTCTGCCTCTTTCCCCGGAATTTTCGTATAGACCCGGAGAATATCCAGCCGGCAATAAACCTCTTTCTTCACCTCTTCGAAATTCATCTCCTCTTTTGCCGAGACCGGCAGGATCAACCATTCGTTTTTGAAACGGTCCTCGAGCGCCCGGAGTCCATCCACCGAACCCCTGAGGTCAGCCTTGTTCCCGAGAAGAAACGCCATTTTAAAAACCCACCCCTGCTCCAGAGGAGAGGCTGAATCTCCATCCCCTATCTTTATCTTCATCCGGTCCAATTCTTCCAGAATCACCTCCATCTGGAAGACAGGGTCATCCGTCAGGTCCAGAACAATGAGAAGTCCATTGGCATTTCTGATGAGATTAGGAAATCCAGTCTCGATCCGGTCCATCTGAATGGGCGGAGTGTCCACCAGTTGAATCTGGAGGTTCTCAAACTTCATCATCCCCGGGATGGGCTTCTGTGTGGTAAAAGGATAATCCGCAACTTCGGAAAGGGCATGGGTCAGGTGAGTAAAGAGATTCGACTTTCCTGCATTGGGAAGACCCAGAAGTACCACCTGGGCCGCCCCCTCTTTTTTAACATTATAAACCTGCTCTGCCTTGCTGACCGCAGGTCTTTTTTGCAATTCCTCCTTCAACTTCGCCATCCGGGACTTCAGTTGTCCCCGGAGCCTCTCCGTCCCTTTATGTTTCGGGATGATGGCCATCATCACCTCAAGGGCCTTGACCTTTTCAGGAACGGACTTGGCCTGCTTGAACTTGGCCTCTGCTTCTAAATACTGGGGGGTGAGGTTGGCTGGCATAATATTTAAATTCCAATAACCAAATTTCAAGCTCCAAATAAATTCCAATAACCAATATTTAAATAACCTAAAATTTTATGCTCTATCCTGTCTTGGATTTTTAGTCATTGATAAATTGGTGATTATTTGATTATTGGTGC